>NZ_JANKOG010000033.1:0-54422 GCF_024656005.1 Burkholderia sp. SCN-KJ | reverse complement strand
TGACCCCGTAGAGAAGCGCTAGCGCAACCGTGTAAGCCGATCCAGTGCCATTGAGCTCCAGCTGCGCCAACGTGCTCTGGCCAATACCAATACGGCTTTCCACCTGCTTTTGCGTCAGGCGCTTTTGCTTTCGCGCGTACAGCAGCCGCTCTCCAAACGGCGTGCGCCCAGTTCTTGAATCATCCATGCCGCTACGATAGGCGATGTGAATATCGGTTTTCCACTTAAATTATCGACGCTCAGCTAAAAATATCGGTTTACCACTTGACCGAAATATCGGTTTGCCACTATTCTTCAGTCATGAACTGGCAAAATCTTGTTATGCGACTGACGGACCGGGAGCACGGCGGGATGACCCAAGCCAAGCTCGCCGAGGCGTGCGATTGTGGTCAGAGAACGATCAGCGACCTGGCACGTGGCATCACGAAGCGGCCCAACGCAGATCTTGGATTAAGGCTGTTGGAAATATATAAGCAGATATCCAATGCGTCGATGACCGATTTGGAGGAGGGGCGGAAGGCGGGAGTTGATCCTGCGAGTGCAGGGGAAGAGCAAGCGAAGCAGTAAAGAATCGGTCGATGTTAGTGCGGGAACACCAACATCAACCTGACCATTATTTCGTATCTGGTGAGGAAAACGGGAATGGCTACGCCTATTGTAGCGCATTGGTCCCTTCGCGCGACCAAGATGAACCTGCACGCGTTTGCCGTTGCGGCCGCGCTGCTCGCGCCCGCTGCGCCGGCGCATGCTGACGACTGGGGCTGTCAGGTGATGTTGTGCCTCTCTGATGGCCGCGGTGCCGAGACCGAGGGGGCATGCGTACCACCCATCGAAAAGCTCTGGGACCACCTGTCGCACGGCCATCCATTTCCCACCTGCAATCTGATGGAAAGCTGGGATTCGCTGCCCGAAGAGTTTCGCCGCGCGATTCCCGACGACGTCGTGCAACTGGTGAAGTCGACCACGATCACCGGCGGTAACGGCGGCGCCAGCGGCGCATTCTGTCCGTATGACCTGATGTATTACAGCAACCTGTATGGGCCGGCCTGCCGCGCGCACAGCGTCATCCAGGTCAAGCTTAATGGACAGGTCTTCACGCGCGTGTGGTGGAACATCAGCGGGGGCCTCGGCACCAAGTCCAGCTCGCGCACCGAATACTTCGGTGGCGGCTCGACGACCCCCTTCTATGATCCGGCTGAAACCGCCAAGCAGTGGATCGAAGACCAGGAGAACAACCGCAACCGGAATAGCGGCTCGCCGTCTCCCTGGTTCGGTATCGGCACTCGTCACTGATTGATATTCCGCGGAGGGCCACGCGATGTCACTCAACAACACCGAAAAACAAGCACTCCTAAATGCATCGCTCGAGGGTGTGGAGGCTGTTGATGCGCTGACCGAGATTTTGCGTGCGGTACATCCGCGCGCGTTTCACTCGACGGATTCGCTCGCCGAGCGGCGCTTTTTCGACCAGCCGAAGCACGATCTGCCGCATTGCGGTTTCGTGCGCGCGTGCGTGGTCGAACAGGAGGGTCGATAAGCATGGCGCGTCTGTACATTGCCGAAAAGCCGTCGCTCGCCAAGGACGTGATGGCCGTGTTCGACGGGCGTCCTTTGCGCAATGGGCCGGCCTATAAAGTTGGTGGCGATTTCTTCGTGCCGCTGCAGGGGCACATTCTCGGCCAGGTGTTGCCGGACTTCTATCTGCCTGACGATGTGCCGCTTAACAAGAGGGGCAACAAGACCTGGCGCGCGAGCGATCTACCGATCATCCCTCCGGCATGGGTTCTTGAGCCGGTCGAGAAGCATGTGCCGATTCTTGAAGCAATCCGCCAGCTGTTGAGCGACGTCGATGAGGTCGTGCACCTTGGCGACCCGGACGCCGAGGGACAGCTGCTGGTTGACGAGGTGCTGGAATACCTGGGCAACACGTTGCCGGTCAAGCGGCTGCTGGTGAACAACAACAATCCGAACGAGGTGCGCAAGGCGCTCGCGAACCTGCGCGACAACGACGAGCCGGAGTTCCGTGCTTGGTATCGCTGGGCACTCGCGCGTAGCCGATACGACTGGCTGTTCGGTTTGAACCTGACGCGTGCCGCGACTTGTCGCGCGCAGTCGCTCGGCTTCGACTCGGTGCTGAGCGTCGGCAGTGTGCAGACGCCGGCGCTGCAGATCGTGTTCGAGCGCGATGACCGGATCGAACGCTTTACCAAGACGTCCTATTTCCTGTTGGCAGCTCAGCTGCAGCACGCGAACGGCGCGTTCAATGCGAAGTGGCGGGCAGCCGACGATCAGGCCGGCCTCGACGACGCCGGCCGGTTGGTGGATCCCGACGTCGCGGCCGCGCTTGCGCAAAGCATGACCAATGCGTCGGCATCGGTCAGTGCATTCGAGCGCAAGCCCACGCGCGATCTGGCGCCTCTCCCGTTGTCGATGAATGAACTGACGGTCGAGGCGTGTCGCCGTTTCGGTTGCACGGCTGCTGAGGTGCTGGACGCCGCTCAGGAGCTCTACGACCGCTACAAGCTGACGACCTATCCGCGCAGTGAGAACCGCTACCTGGCCGAAGCGCAGCATGAAGAGGCGTCTGCCGTGCTGGCTGCGCTCGCCGCGAATCGCGCGGATCTCGCGCCGCTGGTTGATCGTGCCGATCCGTCGCTGCGCTCGCGGGCCTTCGACGACAAGCATATGGTCGGCACCCCGCACCACGGGATTGTGCCGACGGTTCGACGGGCGGACCTGAGCGTGCTGACGCCGTTGCAGCAACAGGTCTACGACCTGATCGTCCGCTACTACCTGGTGCAGTTCTACCCGGCCGCGACGTTCATGCAGACGTCGATCGAGGTTGCATGCGCCAGCAATCGCCTGATCGCCGGCGGCCGGACGCCCATCTCGGCCGGTTGGCTCGCGGTGCTGAAGCCGTCCGAGCCTGAAACCGGCGATGACGTGCAGATGTTGCCTGAGCTGGCGGTGGGTGACCAGCTGCTGGTGATCGACGTTGACCTGCAGGCGAAGGAAACCCGGCCGCCTGAGCGGTTCGACGAGGCGACGTTGATTGCCGCGATGATCGACCTGCACAAGTACACGGACGATCCGGCCGCGAAAGCGCGCCTCAAAGAAGGCAAGGGGATTGGCACGAGCGCGACGCGCCCCGGAATCATCGCCGATCTGCGCGAGCGTGGCTTCCTGGTCCCCGTAAAGGGCTCCAAAACCCGCTTCATGACGAGCCCGACTGGCCGGGCGCTGCTCGCCGCATTGCCTGGGCCTGTCAAGGATCCGACGGTCGCCGGCATGTTCAAGATCGCGCTCGACGCGGTGGCGACCGGCGAGATGAGTTTCGACGCATTCATGCGACGCAGCGAGCAGATGGTGACGCGCATCGTCTCGGTGATCGGCACGAGCGAGATGAGCCTCCCGGGAATCCGCGCGTGTCCGGTGTGCGTGACCGGGAAGCTGCGCCGGGTCAATGGTCAGGACGGCGCTTTCTGGGGGTGCTCGAATTTTCGTGCCGAGCCGCCGTGCCAGGCCTCGTACCCGGACGCGAACGGCGCACCGAATTTCAACGCGAAGCGTGCGAAGAAACGGCCGAGCACGTCTTTCAGTCTAGGGGGGTGGCGGTAATGGTGGCTATTTGGGCTGTTGCCGCAGGCGTGCTGAGCGCGTTAGCGCTCGTCTTCCTCCTGCCGCACAACAAGTACATCGCGTGGGCGACGGTGGCGCTGCTGGTGATCATCGCGGCGCTGAATGCGTACGGTCACTAGAGACAAACGAGAGGGCCCTGCAATGAACAGGATTTTCAGGTGGATTCGATCGGGCATCCGTGCGCTGCTGATCTTCATCGCTGTGACGGCGACGTTCGGCGTCGTGTACTGGCTGATTGAGCAACGCGCGATTAACGATCTGATCGGAGTGTCGATCGTGGCGTTCGGTTGGTTCGCGATCGCTTTTGTGATGTGGAAGCGTGGCTGGCCACGCGACGCAGCGGAGTGGTGAGACATGCATACCGTCATTAAATATTTGCGAATCGTGTTCACGCCGCGCAACGTTGTTGTGGTCGGTGGTGGGATGTTCCTCCAGTACGAATGGCTGATGAGCGTGGCGCATTACCTGCCGGCGTTCCTCGAGTACGTGAAACCGACGATTTCTTCGCCAGACCGCACCGTTCTCGCGGTTACGGGCGCACTGCTCCAAGGCTTGGCGGCCGCCGGCGCCGTCGCAGTGATTTTCGCCGAGATCCCCGTGATTCTCGCAAGCAGCGTCGACGGGGCGATCGCCAGGATCTGCAGGGCAGGGGAGCGCTCATGATGCCCGTCGATTTTGCGATGCTGGCGCAGCAGTGCGCGCCGTCCGTGCATCCGACCACCCTGCGGGCGATCGTGAAGACGGAATCCGGCTTCAATCCGTACGCGATTGGCGTGGTCGGCGGCCGACTGGCGCGCCAGCCGCGCACGCAAGCCGAGGCGGTGGCCACGGCGCGCGCGCTCGAGGCGGCCGGCTGGAACTACAGCATGGGTCTCGCGCAGGTCAATCGGGCGAACCTGCGCGTCTACGGGTTGACTGCCGAAACCGTGTTCGATCCGTGCGCGAACCTGCGCGCCGGCGGCGCCATCCTCACTGATTGCTATTCCCGCGCGTCCGCCGGCGGACGCGTGCCGCAAGACGCGGTGCGCGCATCGCTCAGCTGCTACTACAGCGGCAATTTCACACGCGGATTCAAGGCGGATTCGGGCGGTACGAGCTATGTGCAGCGTGTGGCTGCGAACGCGATCGCCGCCAGCGGGGCGATCGTGCCGCCGATCGCGGTCGTGCCGGATGGCGCCGCATCGGCGTCGCGCTCTGCAACACGCCCCACACGCGTGCGGCGGGTCGACGAAGGATCCACAACCGGGGCCGATCGCGCCCGCGAGACAGACCACCACCCCGCCTGGGATGCCCTGGGCGATTTCTAACCGGAGCAGCAGATGAAGAAGAGCTTTCTCAAAACCAATCCAGACCGGGCCGTCCGCGAGCAGCACGCCGTCGCAGGCGCGATCGATCGGCCGCGCCTCGCCGCTGCGCATCGCATTGCAGCCGGCGTTGTCCTGTCGGCGGCCGTGAACGCCGCATACGCGGGCGGCGGCCTGAATGCTGGCACGCAAGCCGTTAGCACCTTCACGACATGGTTTTACAGCTTGGCTGGTATCGGTGCGGGTTCCTACCTGATCTGGCAGGGCGTGCAGTGCTGGAGCAACAAAGCCGACTGGATCCACGACTTCGGTGGCGGCATCGCGAAGGTGGCGGGTGTCGGGTCAGCGCTCGTGCTGGCGGGCTGGGCGTTCGGTCTGTTCGGTTGATTGCCATGGAAGAGGAAAAGACGCTGTATCCGTCGTACGCGGGCCTGAACCGGATCGCGATGATCGGTGGCGTTCCGATGTTTCCGGCGCTGATCATCGGTTGCACGTCGCTGATCGCCAGCATGATCAGCGGCTTCGTGCTCGGGCCTGGCGGCTTGCTGATCGGCTCGGCCGGCGTGCCGATCTTCCTTTTCTTCCGCCACGTATGCGAAACCGACGACCAGGCGCTGCGCTTGTTCTGGTTGGAGTTTCGCTGCTGGCTCGACCGCCGTCGCGTATCGGTATTTGGCAAGACCTACACGCTGGCCCCAATGCGTTACGGCCGCGATGTCGGTGTCTACACCCGCTCGTTCGCGCGCGGCAAGGATCTGGAGCGCTTCGCGGCGCTGCGTCACAGCCTGCTCGCGCAGGCACAGGAGGACCAAGATGAGTAACCGCCATTCCGTTCCGCCCGACGACGGTGTTGTTAGTCCGTGGCCGACTACGTCGGGCCACACGATGGTCATCGGCACCACGGCCTCGGGCAAGACGACGCTGGCCGCGTTTTACGACGTGTTCCGGCTGACCGAGTCGGAGTTCCGACGTGTCAAGGGCAGGCCGGGGTCGGGTGCAGCGGGAGACGAAGCATGCGCGTAAGCAACGATCTGAACCGACTCGTCGCGTCCGCCGAGGACAAGCTGCCGCGCATCGGCCGCCCGGTGTCGGTGACCACGACGAGCATCGACAACGGCGGTGCCATGATGGTGCTGCGCGTGAACGGAGTGCCGTTCGAATCGGTCAGCCGCGGCGAGATCGAGGCGCGCTACGACAGCTGGAATCGCCAGCTGGCCGCGATGACGCTCGAGAAGGGAAATCGCCTGTCGCTGTGGAGCACGTTCCGCCGGCGCCGCGTGTCGTTCGGAGACGAGTACCGCTTCTACAATCCGTTCATCCAGCAGGCCGTCGACAAGTACCTGCAGCGTTTCCGTAAGCACCATCATTACGAGAACAGCTTCTACATCACCGCGATCCTGCAGGGCGACGACCTGGACGATTCGGTGCGCGAGCTCGAGGAGCTGGGCGAGTCGCTTACGAAGTCGCTGATCGCCTACGATCCGCAGCCGCTCGAGACGTATGAGCACAACGGCATTCTGTTTTCGGAGCCGTACCAGTTCATCGGCGAACTGGTAAACGGCATCGACGAGCGCGTACCGGTCACGCAGGCGACAGGTCGCGATCTGATCCCGACGTCGCACCTGCATTTCCATTACGACACGGTCGAGATCCGGACCGACCGTTCGACGCGGTTCGCGACCTGCTACGACCTGAAGGACTTCCCGAAGGCCGGGTGGGGACAGACGAATCCGCTGCTGACGCTGCCGGTCGAATTCACCTTCACGCAAAGCTTTGGTTGCCTGAGCACGGCCGAAGCGATGGAGGCAATCGAAGCGCAGAAAAACAATCTGGAGTCTGTCGAAGACAAGGCCACGCACCAGATCGAGGAGCTGAAGGAAGCGCTCGCGCTGATTGCCGGGCGTGATCTCGCATTCGGCGATTATCACGGCGCGCTGGTGGTGTATGGCGACACGGCCGAAGCAGCTATCAGCAACGGTGCGTATGTGACGAGCCGGGCGTTGAACGATTGCGGCTTCAAGTTCGTGAAGGCAACGGCGTCGGCACCGTACACGTACATGAGTCAGGTGCCGGGCTTCAAGACGAAGCCGCGGCCGATGCCGAAGTCGACCCGCAACCTCGCGTCGTCGTTTTCGATGCACACCTATGCGGCCGGCAAAGCACGCGGCAACCCGCTCGGCGACGGTTCGGCGCTGATGCCGGTGCAGACCGTGGCGAAGAGCCTGTTCAGCCTGAACTGCCACGCGTCGCGCCTCGACGAAAACAGCGTCGGCGAGAAGGTCGCCGGCCACACACTGATTCTTGGTTCGACCGGTACCGGCAAGACGACCCTCGAGACGATGTTGCTCGCGTTCCTCGAGCGGTTCGATCCGAAGATTTTCGCGCTTGACCTCGACCAGGGCCTGCGCATCTTCCTCGAGGAGATGGGCGCGCTCTACTACACGCTGCGCGAAGGCGAGCCGACTGGTCTTGCGCCGTTCGGCCTGCCCGACACGAAGCGCAATCGTGCGCATCTCTACGACCTGGTCGGCGCATGCTGCCGAGACGAGAACGGCAAGCTCAGCGCCGACGATCAGCGGCAGATCAAGCATGCCGTCGACACGGTGATGGCGCTGGAGAACCTCCAGCACAAGACCTTCAGCCGGCTGCTCGAATCGATCGCGGATACCGGCGAGGAAAACAGCCTGCACCTTCGCCTGAGCCAGTGGTGTGGTGCAACTAACGGTCGATTCGCCTGGGCGCTGGACAACGAGCCGAGCACGCTGACGAACATCGCCGACGTGCGCCGGATCGGCTTCGACGTGACCGACTTCCTGAAGAAGGGCTATGCCGCCACGGAACCGGTGCTTGCGCACCTGCTGTACCTGAAGGATCAGATGCAGCGCAAGGGCGGCCTGCTCGCGACGGTGATCGCCGAGTTCTGGCTGCCGGCCAGCTACCCGACCACTCAGGAGCTGATCCGCAAGTCGCTGAAGACGGGCCGGAAGGCCGACGAATTCCTGATCTTGGATTCTCAGTCGCCGGAAGACGCGATCCAGTGCCCGGTGTTTGCCGAGATTCGCGATCTGACCGCGACGAAGATCTATCTGCCGAACCCGGATGCAACGCCGGACGGCTACAAGCTCCTGAACCTGACCGACCGTGAGTTCCGCACGCTCAAGGCGCTGTCGAAGGAATCGCGCACGTTCCTGATCAAGCAGAGCAACCAGTCGGCGTTCGCGACGCTGGATCTGGGCGGCATGAACGACGAGATCGCGGTGCTTTCCAGCAGCCTCGACAACGTCGCGATCTGGGAAGAATGCACGCGCGAAGCGCACGGCGACACGGATCTGCGCATGAAGCTGTTCCAGGAGCGTCGCAAGGGCAAGCGCGATCGCAAGCACGAGGCGGAGACCGAGCCAGCGGAGGAGGTCGAGTGACGATGAAGCGCGAACAGCATCTTGTTTCGGCGATCGGGCCGGCGACACGCGAGCAGTTGGAGCAGTGGGCGGTTGAGCACGACCGGTGCTACGGGCGAAGGATTCTCGGCCGCCGCATCCTTTTTGGATGCGGTCTTCTCTGTCTCGGCGGCCTGGCAGTTGGGGCACTCGGCTATGGCTTTGGTGCGATTCCCGACGTCGAGCGCGGTGCTTTGCTCGGCAGTGGAACTGACTATCGCCGCCTCTCACTTGGGATGCTCGGGGGGCTGGCCTGCATGTTTGGCATCCGTGGGTGGGATTACTTTGTGCGCCCTGTGTCTCGCCCGGTCAACCCGTATCGCCCGATCGACGTCACGCCGTCCGACCTGGAGGCGCGCAACGCGGCCTTTCCAGGTGCGCTCGCATATCTCGACGCAATTCGCCACCAGCGCCGGCCGATCGTGCCGCACGACCTCGACGTGTTGGCGATGGTGCGGCGGCAACAGCAGTCCGACCAAGGAGCATAACGATGAAATTTTCCCTCAAGACTTTTCTGCTCGCCGCAATGTTTGGCACCGCGACGATGGCGCACGCGCAAATCCCGGTCGTCGGTGGCCCGTCCGATGTCGATTACTACGTGAAACAGGCGCGGATGGCGATCGACCAGGTGCAAACGCAGGCGCCGGGATTGACTGTCGCGCAGACGCAGACGTTGCCGGCCAACCTCGGTGCGCTGCCGTCGACCTACGCCGACGCGGGCAAGGCTGCCGCTGCGCCGTCCGCCGAAACGAATCAGCAGATCCTGGCCATGCTGGTCGGGATCGATGGGACGCTCAAGCAGCTGCTCGAGCTTGAACGCATGAAGGCTTCGGCCGCCTCGGCGGCGGCCGCTTCGCACTGACCTTGCCCCTCATTGGGAGACCATCACCATGAAAACCATCCGCAAATTGATCTGCGCCGCTGCCCTTGCCGCGTTCTGCTCGACCGAAGCTGCGCACGCGCAGGGTATTCCGGTGCTCGATGCGTCGACGCTCGCGCAGGCGATCATCACCGTGCAGCAGCTCAAGCAGCAGTACGTCACGCTCACCAACCAGTATCAGGCGCTGATCGGCAACCGCGGCCTGGGCGACATCTTCAACAACCCGGCACTGCGCAACTACCTGCCGGACGAGTGGCAATCGGTCTACGACTCAGTGAAGAGCGGGCAGCTGAACGGCATCAGCGGTGTTGCCGACAGCATTGCGCGCCAGGAAGGGCTGACTGCGTACACGCCGGGACAGCAACGCCTGAATGACACGATGGCTGCAAACAAAGCGATGGTGATGCGTGCCTACCAGGCGTCCATCGACCGGCTGAACAACATCCAGCAGCTGATGCAGCAGTCGAATCTGACGCAGGATCCGGCGGCGAAGGCGGATCTTCAGAATCGGTGGTCGGCTGAGATTTCGTCGATCAACGCAGACAAGATGCGTCTCGACCTGGCGGCGAAGCTGCAGGACTCGGAGAAGGAATTCGCGCAGCAGTCTGCGCATCGCGACATGCAGCGTCGCCTGCATGACGAATCGATCGACCAGTAACCTGGAGCGCGGCCATGCAACTGACGATTTTCACCGATATGTTCAACGCGTTCGACAAGGACGTGCTGAACACGATCAATACTGGTTCGGCTCAGATGATTTCGCTGATCAGTCCGCTGGCCGCTGCTGGGTTCAGCCTCTATGTGCTTCTGATAATGCTGTCGTACATGCGCGGCCACCGCGATCAGCCGATCGTCGACTTCATGGTGAAGATGGCGGGGTGGGCGGCCGTGCTCACCGCAGGTATGAACATCAGCTACTACAGCCAATATGTCGTGCCGTTCTTCAATGGGCTCGGTGACGATCTCAGCCGTGCGCTGATGGGCGGCAACGATCTCAGCAACGGTCTCGATACGCTGTTGAGTCTCTATATCGACGCGATCAAGAGTTTGTACGAAGGTCTGAGCATCACCGATATCGGTCTCTATATCGAGGTCTCAGTGCTGGCTGTGTGCATTCTTCTGGTCGGCGTGCCGTTTCTCGCGATCGCGGCCGCATACATCATTCTTGCGAAATTTGCGCTCGGATTGCTGCTCGCGCTTGGTCCGGCTTTCATTGTCGCCGCGCTGTTCCCCGCAACCCGGCAGTTCTTCCAGAACTGGGTCGGGCAATGCTTGAACTATGGCCTGCTTGTGGCGTTGTTCGGAGCACTCGGCGCAATCGAAGTGCGGTTCATGACCTCGGTGCTGCCGACAAGCTTCAGTGCGAAGGATGTGATGCTGACCTACGCCATCGAGGGGAAGATCGTCGGCGCCGGACTGGTGTTCATTGTCGTGTCCTTGAGCATGCCGTCTCTGGCCTCGCAACTGGCCGGTGGCGTTGGTATCTCGTCGATGGTCGGTAAGATCGGCAATGCGGCCAGCATGGCCATGAAGGCGATGAGGTTCATGTCATCCGGCGGTAGGTCGTCGGGGGCGTCCAACAATTCGCTCGGCCGCGCGTGATCTTGACAACTACCAGGAGAAGTTTATGAGGGCACTTCGATTCGTGACAGCAGCAGCGATGGTTGTCGTGGCGCTGACGCAATTCGGTTGCGGGAAGAAAGACGGTGAAGAGTTTGTTGGCAATTGGGAGAAGTTGACCGGCCGCGGCTCGCCGGAGATGACGATTAGCCGAAATGGCGACGGGAACGACTTCTACGTTGCGAGGAAAGTGCCGAACCTCGGCGCAGAGAGCGCGAAGGACGCTTTGAAGACGGAGCGGGCTACCGCCGTCTATGCAGACGGGAAGCTCATGTTGATGGCCGGAGTTCCGGTCGCGCTGACGATCGACAAGTCCTCGGGAAAGCTCGTTGTGCCTGGTGCTGAATACCAGAAGAAGGGCAAGTAACACCGGCTTGTCCGCCAGCTCGTGCCGTCTCGGTGCGAGCTGGCGAACCAACCATGAAAGGAGCGGAATATGAAATTCATCGTCGTGCTTTGCAGCGCCGTACTGCTTGCGGCGTGCTCGTCGGCGCCAAAGCCGACGCAACCGAGCGGGCCGTGGATGCCCGTGAACCATACGACACAGGGGAACGCGCAATGAAGTGGCTCAGAAAAAAATCGACCGAGGTGCAGGGCATGTCTGCCGCGGTCGTGGTCGACGGGAACTATGCGGCTGCGTTGCAGAACATCGCGGCAAAGCTCGCGGAAGCCGATCCGCGCGAAATGGCACGCACGTATTTCAAGGAGGCACTCGCGTTCGAAAAATCCAAGCAGGCGACGCAGGAGAACCTGACGAAGATTGCATGGCGCGTCGCGGGCGGTGCCATGTTTGTCGCGCTCGTTTCTATTCTTGGTTCAGCTGCCTTAGTACAACTAAAGAGACCGACGCCTCCCGTGATCATCAAAGACAACACCGCGACGGGTGACGTGCAAGTGATCGACGTCGCACGTAGCGGATCGGTGACGTTCGGCGAGCTTGAGGTACGCAAGGCGCTGCGCGACTACGTGAAGCTGCGTGAAGGCTACGACTGGTACACGATCCAGGACGCCTACGACACGGTGACGCTCATGAACTCGCCGCGCGAGCAGACGCTGTACTCGGCCTTGTACAACCGCAAGAACTCGCCGCTGAACGTGCTGACCGACAAGTTCCGCGTGATCGCTCAGCCAGGCGCGATTACGTTCGTCGGGACGACGGCTCAGGTTTTCTTCTCGAAGAAAACCATTTCGCTGTCGACACAGGGTGGATCGACTCCCATGCCGCCCAAGACCGAATACTGGGTCGCGACGATCACGTACGAGGTGGGCGATCTGCCGACTAAGAGCAATGAACAAGTGCTGAATCCGATCGGTTTCCGCGTCACCAGCTACTCGGTCGATCGGGACTGGACGCGTAGCGCGACGGACGGCGTCGCGATGATTCCGTCGGCCGCAACGTCGTCCGAATCGGCACCGTCGAGCACGCAGGGAGGGACCGCCCGATGAACAAGCGAATCCAGAAAGCGGTGGGGGCCTCGGCGCTCGTTGCCGTGCTACTCGCTCTGGCGTTGCCGGCCTTTGCAGAAGTGGTGCCGGGCGCGTGCGGTAGCGATCCGCACATCGCCTGTGCGGTGTACGACCCGACCGAAAGCTATCAGATCGCCTACCGCCCCGGTGAGGCGACGGTCATCGAATTCGAGAAGGGTGAAAAGCTCGACGGTGTCGGCATGGGCGACGGCAAGGCGTGGACGGCGGGCCCGGCTGGTAACGGCTTTTTCATCAAACCGAAGGCGGTCAAGGCAGGCACGAACCTGATCCTGCTGACGAACAAGCGCCGCTATGTGCTGAAGCTGATCCCGGTCGCGAAACACGACCAGGCGATCTGGTCGCTGACCTTCGATTACCCGGACACGCGCGCGAAAGCGTCGGCGGCCGCCACCGCTCGCTCAGTGGAAGCGCGTGCGCTGCTCGAACAGACCGGCAACGCCGCGTCGACAGCAAATTCCGACTACGACATGCAGGGCGATACGACGCTGGCGCCGACCGCGCTGTGGGATGACGGCCGATTCACTTACTTCGAGTTCAAGACGAGCCGTGATCTGCCGCTGATCTACCGCGTGCTTCAGGATGGGTCGGAAGCTCTGGTCAATCCGGACGACATGCGAGGGCCGGTGCTTGTTGTCCATGACACCGCGGCTCGGTTCAACCTGCGTCTGGGCGATGCCGTGCTCGGCATTCGCAACAACGCATATCGGCCCGACGGCCAGCTGAACCCGTCGGGCACCACGATTCCGGGCACGGTGCGGCTTGTGAAGCACAAGGAGGCGAGCGGTGAGTAACGACATCAACCAAAGTCCGGTGTCGGCACCGGTGGAGCCGACCGGCATCGGCGAGCGCGGCGTGCCAGGCGTCGGCCGCACGAAGCGCAAGAGCCCGTTCCGGATGCTGCCGATCGTGATCGCGATCGTGCTGATCCTCATATTCGGTGCGGTCGCCGTTGGTGTGGCGATCAAGCGCTGGACGGCCCAACACCACGCGGAATCGGAGGCGGCGAAGGCTGAGGCGGCGAAAGACAAGCCGTCCGACGACCATCGCGATTTCGGGGCGGAGCAGGCGAAGATCCGGAAGAAGGAGGCAGAGGAAGCCGCCGCGGCGGCTGCCGCGAGCGCTGCGCTCGCGACGCCGGCTCATGCGGATGCAGCCAGCGGGGCATCCGTTCCAGCGGCCGCAGGTACTGGCGCGGCGGCCGCGGCCCCGGCCAGCGCAGTCGAGACGCCAGCGATGCGCAAGCTCGACGGCGACGTGGTGCTCAAGTTCGATGACCAGAAGGCGCCCGGTGGTGCCGGCGCGCTCGGCGCTGGCGGCCCGAAGATCGAATACGCGAAGGATGGTCTGGACGCGAAGTTCCGATCGTCGAAGCTCGACACGGTGAAAGCCGAGTTGATGCCGTCTCGCGATTTCCTGTTGATTGCCGGCACCACGATCCCGTGTGGGCAGCGGTCGGTGATCGTCACCGACTATCCGGGCATGACTTCGTGCCACGTGACGAAAGACGTGTATTCGGCCAACGGGAAAGTGAAGCTGATCGAGCGTGGGTCAGAGGTGGTGGGTGAGCAACGGCAAGCGTTGATGCAGGGTCAAGCCCGGATCTTCGTAATCTGGACGCGCCTGACGACCCCGTTTGGCGTGAAGGTTCAGCTCGATTCGCCGGCGGCGGACGCGCTGGGCGGCAGCGGCCTGCCGGCTTACGTCGATACGCACTTCTGGACGCGCTTCGGCGGGGCGCTGATGGTCAGCCTGATCGGCGACGCCGGCCAGGCACTGTCGAGCCTCGCGTCGAATTCGGGGAGCGGCGACAACCGGATCCAGTTCAACAACACGTCGAGCGCTGGCGAATCGGTGGCCGCCGAAACGCTGAAGAACACTATCAACGTGCCGCCGACCGCGTACTCGAAGTACGGATCGCTGACGACGATCTACGTTGCACGCGATGTCGATTTCTCCGACGTGTACGACTTGACCACGCCGTGACCTCGTCATCTATGACCGGAGCCGCCATGAACATGCGATACGACGAAAGCGTCACGGTACGCAGCCACCTCAAGACCCTCGGAATCATCGACCGGCTGAGCCTGCCCGGCGTGACTGAATTTGCGATCAACCGACCGTACGAAGGATGGACGGAGACGGGGGATGGCTGGGAGCGACACGAGCTGCCGAATGCGTCGCTCGAGGCGCTGATGCAGTTCGCGCCGGCGCTGGCGATCTACAACAAGGCGAAGCCGCATCTGTCGGCGGCCGAGCCGGAGAAGCCCGTGCGCCTGCCCGATGGCGAGCGCGGTCAGATCGTCATCCCGCCGGCGTGCGAACCCGGCACGGTGTCGCTGACGATCCGCGTGCCGAGCAGCAGACGTTTCACGGTGCAGGAGTTGTCGGCAGCCGGACGCTTCGAGGGGTTCCGTGACGTGGTTCGGGATGGTTTGGTCGGCGGAGGTGGGCTGACGTCGGGCGAAATTGAAATTGCGGCCGCTCGGGCCGGATCAGACGGGCTGGATGTTAGCGGCGCGACCCCGGTGTTTAATCCGGCCCGTGCTCTGAATGCGTACGGTCTGGCGAGCTTCCAGCAGGAGATGCTCGACGCGCTTGCGCAGCGCGACGTGGTGCGGTTTCTCACGCTCGCAATTCTGAACCGGCTGAACATCGTACTGGTCGGCGGCACCGGATCCGGGAAAACCACGCTTACGAAGGCGCTCGCCGACTTGATTCCGATCATTCCACGCGACACGCGCCTGGCAACGATCGAGGACACGCACGAGCTGCCGCTGCCGCTGCATCGAAACCACGTCCACCTGTTTTACAGCGAGTCGGTCCCGGCGCGGCGCATCGTGAAGGCGACGTTGCGCATGAAGTTCGATCGGGTGCTGCTCGCGGAGCTGCGCGGCGATGAAACGTGGGACTACTTGACGCTACTGAACACGGGGCACCAAGGCGGGCTGACGACCGTGCATGCGAACGATTCGATCTCGACGTTTGCGCGGATCGCGCAGCTGGTGAAGCAAAGCCCGGTCGGCCAGACGCTGCCGTTCGATTACATCATGCGCGAGATTCGTACGACCGTCGATGTGGTGCTGTTCATGGAGAACAAGTACCTCACCGAAATCTACTTCGATCCGGTCACGAAGATGCGCCTGCTGCGAGGTGACGCATGAACGCGCGACCGAACGGGCTTGAAATCATGGCGCGCGACGCGAGCGCTGATGCGGTTGCGACTGAACGGCCGCCGCACGCAGCCGCGGACTGGCTGGTCAAGCAGATCCCGGCATTTTGCGATGCGACTGGCGCATTGCCGCCGCAGGCAATGCTGGCGCAGGAATTGGGCGTGAGCCGCGCGACGCTGCGCGAAGCGGTCAGCCAGTTGATCGCGCGCGGCGTGGTCGACGTGCGTACTAAGGTCGGCTCTCGCGTCGTCGACGAGCGGCAATGGCAGATCGTCGATCGGCACGTTGTCGGCTGGCGCCTGGCGCGCGGGACGGATCCCGCCTTTGCCGCGGACATCGCGGCAATCCGCCGAGTGCTTGAGCCGATCGCGGCCGCCGATGCCGCGCTGCATGCCACGCCGGAGCAACGGGGCCGCATCACGGTTGCGTGCGCGATGCGGCTGGCTGCTGCCACACAGGCGGAATACGCGAGCGCGCGTCATGACCTGCATGTGGCGATCCTGTCCGCCAGTTCGAATCAGATCCTGCAGCAGCTGACGTGCCTTGTCCCGACGTCCGATCGGACGGGGGACGCGGAGGCGACCGCTGCTGCGATTCCGGACGGCGAGCGCCAAGCCCTTGCGTTGCTCGAGGTGGCCATTCGCAAGGGCGATGCCGGCGCTGCGCGCGAGGGCATCGAACGACTGAACACGTGGGATTTGTCCCGCGCGAGCGGAGGATATGTCGATGCGTAACACACAGACCATGACTTCAGAGGGCGCGGTGTTGCCGGCCGCGCGGCAACCGGTTACCGATCCCGATGGTTGGCTCTGGACGCAGACGTGCGCCTGGGCGCAGATCGCCAGCCTAACCCGGAAGCTCGCGCTCGGGCCCGACGCGGTGATGCGTGACCAGCTGCGCGACGCGATCCGGCGTCTCACGCACGCGCATAGCGAATTGGCCGGCATGGGCCAGCCGACTGCGCTCATGCACTGTGCCGCATTCGTACCTGGCCGGATCGAGTTCGCTTTCTATGCGCTGGCGCCCGACGGGCGAGTCGCACTGTGCGTCGACGGGGCAGAGGGCCGGGTCTACCGCTTCGATGTTTGCTCGCCAGTTCTGCACGAGACGATGGCGCCGCTGCTGTCGATTTCCCATGACGCGCAGGAGGTGCCGCGATGAAGAAGCGCCTGCTTGTGGCCGTGTTTCTCAGCGTCCTGTCCGGCGCTGCAGTGTTCGGCGCCGGCCGCCTGCTTCACTTCGACGCGATTACCGATCCTGCCGAGTATGGCGCAGTGATCGCGATTGTCATGGTGGCGTGCGCGCTGTGGGGCATTTGCGCAAGCGCCGTGCTGCTGAAAACCGCGACGCGCCTCGATCGCGTCGTCGCCGGCGGACTGTTTGCACTGGTGGCGATTGCGGGGCTCGTCGTGGCCGGCCAGTTCGCCGGCGCGACGTTGTTCGCGAAGCTGGAGAAGCTGCCTGATTCGGCGGTCGGCCTGTGGACACTGCGTGACTACTGGCATGCGTTCGGCGATATCAAGGGCGTGAAGCGCTCGCTGCAGATGGCGACGTTGGTGTCGATCATCGTGCCGGTCCTGCCGATCGCGGCGGTGGTCGCGGCACTGGTCGCGAAACCGAAGCGTGAGCTGCACGGCGATGCGCGCTTCGCCCACGGCTACGAGATTCGCCGCTACGGCCTGCTCGACGAAGCGAACGGGCGCACGCGCGGGAACGGCGATTATCGCGATCCGACGATCATCGTTGGCAAGTACAAGGGCAAGTACCTGACGTTTCGCGGAACGGAGTTCGTGATGGTGGCCGCGCGGACGCGCTCACAAAAGGGCGTGGCGATCGTGATCCCGAATTTGCTCACCTTCTCGGACTCGGTTGCTTGCCTCGACGTGAAGGGTGAGAACTTCGACCTGACGTCGCGCTATCGGCAGGCGTGCGGACAGAAAGTGTTTCGTTGGGCTCCGTTCGATCAGAAGGGCTATACGCACCGATGGAATCCGCTGTTCAAGATCGCGAAGAGCCCTGCCTTCGTGCGCGTCGGCCGGCTGCAGGCGATCGCCGCGCGCCTGTACCACACGGCGGACGCGCGCAACAAGTTCTTCTACGAACAGGCCGCCGACCTGTTCATGGGTCTCGCGTTGTACCTGATGGAAATGACCGGCGACTGCACGTTCGGCCAGGTGCTGCGGCTCGCGACGACGCCTGACAAGAAGGTGCGCGAACACCTGACCGAGCTGATGCAGCAAGAGCCGCAACCGGGTGTGCCGCTGTCGGGCGACTGCCTCGGCGCGCTCTCGCGCGTGCTGGCGTCGCCCGACGAGACGATGCTGAACATCGTCGCGACGTTCAACGCCGGCCTGCGCCTGTTCAGCAACCCGATCGTCGACCAGGCGACGAGCGCTTGTGACTTCGAGCTCGACCGTGTGCGCCGAGAGCTGACATCGATCTATCTGGTGCTGCCGGTGCGCGAGATCGCCGTCGCGAGCCTGCTCGGCAATCTCTTCTACACGCAATTGATCGAGGACAACCTCGATGTGCTGCCCGGCGAAGATCCGACCATCAAGTATCAGTGTCTTGCTGTCGGTGACGAATTCACCGCGCTCGGTCGCATCGAAGTGCTCGACAAGGGCAACGCGTTCATCGCGGGCTACTGGATTCGCCTGCTCACAATCCTGCAGTCGAAGGCGCAGCTGGAGCCGAATGAGTTGTACGGCCCGGCTGGGGCGCGCACGCTGATCACGAACCACGCGGTGCTGGTCGCGTACGCACCGGGCAATCAGGTTGACGCGAAAGAACTGTCCGAGACGCTCGGCACCTTCACAGAGAAGGCGACGTCGCGTGGCCGCAGTCACGGTCGCAATACGTCGACCAGCACGAATACGTCGGATCAAGGACGCGCGTTGATGCTCGACCAGGAACTGAAGCGCATGGAACAGCACGAGGAAATCGTCCTCGGTTTCCAGCGGCCGATCCTGTGCGAGAAGGCGACCTATTACGTGGATGACCTGTTCATCGACCGCATGCGTTCGGTCAGTCCGATGCTGGCGGCGATCGACAAGCGCCTGCCGACCGAAGGTGAGATCAAGGCCGCGTGGCAGGCCGGCGAGCTGCGCGCCACGGGCGTTCCGACCCACAACCCGGAGACGTATCACTCGGCGTTGTCCGCGAAGGCCGCCGGCGAGATTCGTCTCGCGCGTCAGGCGGGCGCGAAACCGCTGACCGCGGCCGAGCTGCTGGCGCTCGATCAGCAGAAGCCGGGTCCGCTCGCGGCCGACATGGCGCTCACTGGCTTTGCCGCCGACCTGGCCGAACTCGGTCTGGTGATGCGCGATGACGTGCGCGACATGCTCGCCGGCATGCGGTTCGATTTCAACCTGGTAGCGGCCGACGTCGCTGCCGATTCTCAGATTGAGCCGGCAGCGCCGGCGGACAACGAAGTGAAGGAGGTGGCACATGGCTGACGCGAACAAGCCGAAACGCGAACGGACCTATCTGAACGTGCCGTTCAACGAGAAGGATGCGGCGAAGGAGCTGGGCGCGAAGTTCGACCGGCGTTCGAAGAATTGGTATGTGCCCGGCGGCACCGACGTCGCACCGTTCGCGCGCTGGCTGCAGCCGCAGGACGAGCCGACAGCGCAGCCTGCGCAACCGGACGCGGAGGCGCAGCAGTATGGCAGCGAGGCCGATGTCGAGCGCGAGGCGGTCCGGCTGAGCAACTTGGTGGGGCAGCCGATCGAGGAGGCGCGCGAGTTCGTTCGGGAATCGTTGCGCTCTGCCGAGGAACGGGCGGCATTGGAAGCGCGGAACCGTGTTCAGGAGCAGGGCGGGTCCGGCTTCGACGCGGTCGACGCCGTACGTGCCGCGGCGCGCCAGGCGCGTCATCAGTATTTCGCCGAACGCCAGCACCTGTATTCGCAGAGCGCACAGCGCCCGCCGGCGGCTGGGACGCGTGCGCGGCGCGGCGCTGCCCGGCAGGCGCCAGCCCGGCGCGCACGACCGAGACTCGACGACGCGGCACTCGGCCGCCGTTACCGCGAAATGATTCAGTCGATCGCCACGGCGGTCACGTTGCGCGGCGAAGAGGTCAACCAGACTCTGGCGCTCGAGCATCGACTCGAATCGATCCATCGTGATGCATGGCGCAAGTCCAACGATGCGGCCGACGGCGATCGTGCGATCGGTGTGCAGATCCGTACTGGTACCGGCTTCGCGGCGGAGCAGCTGCCGGCGCAGGCGGCGGAGGCACTGGGCAAGCTGCGTGGCGAAGCAGGGCTGAGCCCGATTGAAGTCGATGAGCGCGCGCCGGCGCGCGACGAGGTGGATTCCGATCCGTCTGACGATGAGCGGCCGGTCGAGCAGTTGACCGTCGCTCCGCAGCACCGGCATCGCGAGCCCGAGCGCGACGATGGTATCGCAACGTTCGCGGACGTCGCCGAGGCGTTCATGCTGGACGAGGCGATGCGTGAACGCGCGTCGTCCGACGAGCCGCGAGCACCTGAGTCCGGCGAACTGACGCCGCAGGCACAGCCCGACGGCGAGACCATCACGTTTGCCGATGTTGGCGACGCAGCAGCGATCGACAGGGCACCGGGCGAGCAAGCTCCATCGGCTTCGATCGAGGCGCCTATCTCGACGCCCTCTGTCGAGCAGTCGGGCGCTGCTGCCGGGCCGGACAGCGACACGGCTACGTTCGCTGACGTGGCCGACGCATCGCCGATCGACGACGCGATGCGTAGTCGTGGGCTCACCGGCGACGCAGTGTCGGGGGTGCAGGACGCTGCGCGTTCGACCGTCAGTGCCGCGGTGGCTAACGAACCGAATGTGAAGCCGGGGCAGGCGTCCAACGACGTGTCGATGAACGTTTCGATCCAGCCGGGCGCGGTCGACACTCAGCTTAAGCGCACACAGGCACCGGCGCGTAACGAACCGGATGCGAAAAATGCCGCGAACGAGCCGGCGCGGCCGGTCCTCGACAATGTATCGGAGCAGGATCTGCAACGCGTGCGCGCGGTACGTGACGGCGAGCGAGCCGCCGCCGAGACGCTGCTGCGCGAGCAGAGCAAGCCGCTGCCGAAACGTGATGACGAAGCTGTCGCCATCGGTGCGTCGGCCGGCGCACGTGAGATCGACGAAGCCGACAACCAGATTGACGTCGATCCGTCTTTGCGCAAACCGATCACGACGAAGGACGGCTACACCATCCCGCCGCAGGTGGCGTCGCGCTACATGGTGAAGGATGGGCGGTTCTGGAAACTCGACGGCATGGAGGGTAAGCCGGGTGAGGCTCCGACGACGAAGCCGCATTTCGAGGACGTCGGTTCGCGCCTGAAGACCCAGCAGAACGATCGCGGGACGATCGCCGACATGCTGGCCGTGATGAAGGCGAAGAACATCGATTCGATCACGGTGAAGGGCAGCGAGACATTCCGACGCAACGCGTGGCTCGAGGCGTCGCTCGATGGCGGTATCGAGGTCAAGAACTTCAAGCCGAAGGAGGCAGATCTCGCCCTGCTCGAGGCCGCGAAGCGGGAGCGCGACGCGTTGACGATCAAGGCCGGAGCGTCGCCCGAGCCAACGGTCGGTCCGAAGGCCGATGCGGCGAGCGCCAAGCCGGAGACGACCAAACCGGCGACCACTGCAGTAAGTCAGAAGCCCGATGCAACGCAGGTTGCGCCGGCCGAATTGTCGACGCCCGTTGCCGAGGCAAAACCCGTCGACACGTTGGCGGGCGAGCTGCTCGAGCACGGGACTGCACGCTATGAGCACAAGCCGGACGAGTCGTATTCGTACTACGTGCGGTACCGCGACGATGCGGGAGCCGAGCGGACGGTCTGGGGCGTCGATCTCAAACGAGCGATCGCTGAATCCGGCGCGAAGGTCGGCGACACCGTTTCGCTCAAAAACCTGGGAAGGACGCCCGTAACGGTTCAGGAGCCGGTGCGCGACGACGCGGGCAAGGTGATCGGCACGCAGCCGAAGGACACGATCCGCAACGCGTGGGAAGTGAAGCGTTCGCCGGCAACAGAACCAGAACGTGCGCCCGTGCGCGCGCAGCTGACCGTCGCGCAAATGCGCGAGCAACTTGAAAAGTCGCTCGATCAGGCACCCGCGCGTATGCGCGCCGAGGTGATGCGCCGCTTCGATGCGCGCATCCAGGCCGGCGTCGAGGTCGAGGCGCGCATCGCACGCGGTGAGTTGAGTCGCGACGCAGGCGCGGCCGAGATCGACAAGCGCGCCGGCGAATTGCACGCGGCCTGGACAGCGCCGAAGGCTGCGCCAACCTCTCAGCCGTCGAATAGTCCGCAGCCCGAGCAGCAGCAGGCCCGCGGGCCGACACCGAGCGTGATGTAAGCGCCGTTCCCATCCATTTACCCGAGGAAATTGAAATGAGCATTGCCACCGTGAACTGCACCGGCAACGTCGGCAAGACGACCGTGACGCGCGAGGTGCTCGCACCGCGTCTGCCGCATATGTCGGTCCGCCAGGTCGAGTCGATCAATACCGACGACTCGGCCGGGCCGAAGGTCGAAGTCATGATCGCGGCGCGCTTCGACGAGCTGCACGAAGAATTGATGCGCGGCCGCGAGCTGCTGGTCGACATCGGCGCGTCGAACGTCGAGGAATATCTCAACCGTCTCGATGCGTCGGAAGGGGCGCAGGAGGATTACGCGTGCTTCATCGTGCCGGTCGAACCGGAAAGCAAGCAGATGAAGGACACGATCAAGACGATCAACATGCTCGCGGATCTGGGTGTGGAACCCGATCGCATTCGCGTGCTGCTCAACAAGGTCGAGCTGGTGAAGAGCGAGGAGCGCGATGTGACGCTGCGCCGCCATTTCGCGCAGCTGTTCGAGCTGCACGACCGGATGGGAACGTTCGTGCTGAACCCGGACGCGCTGGTGCCGAAGAGCGACGTGTTCACGCTGGCGGCCGCGGCCGGTCGCACGATTCACGACATCGCGACCGACGGCGTCGACTACAAGGCGCAGTTGGTCGATGCCAAGTCCGATGCGGAAAAGGACCGGCTCGTGAAGCTCGTCGCGCTCAAGCGCAAGGCGCTGTCGATGGATCCGGTGATCGATCGCGCATTTAACGCGCTGCTGGATGGGGTCGACGCATGAACGAGTCGACGCCGCAATCGGATCGCGCCGAGAAGGCTACTGAACGCCTGGGCAGGGTGATCGCCACGATGCCGGCGTCGACGGAGCTGGCCGTGCTCGCCGAGATCCTGATCGAGCAAATGAAGGTGGTGGACGCGCAGCACCACGTGGTCGAGCTGATGGAGTCCACCGACCAGAAGCTGACCGCGACGGTGCAGGCGCTGCGCGAGGAAAACGCGCAGCTGACGAAGCTGGTCACGCAGGCGCGTCAGTCTTTCGTTGGCGAGATTGCCGCGAAGGCTGCCGACCAGGCGCGCCGTGCCGCGACAGCAGAGGTCGCAGACGGGCTCGCCAGGCTGCGCGTCGCCGTCGAATCTGGCGATCGCGCGCGCGCTGCAAAGCCGGCGTCGGCCGCGCGAGTCGCGATCGGTTCGCTCGCCGCGCAGATCGCCGCCGCGTTTTGCGCAGGCGCAGCGCTCGTATGGGTGGCCGGCCATCTTTTCGGCATCTAGTCCTCAACACCAACACGAAGTCTTTGAGAGGAAGGTCCAGTGATGAGCGTCAAACAACTGTTTCTCCAGGTGTTCATTCCGGTACTCGTTATCGTCGGGCTGGTGGTTTTTGCGATGCTCTACAAGCCCCGCGCACGCCGTACGACGGCTACCAAACCCTTCGTGCTGACGGACTCGATCGTATGGGAGGTCCGCCTGAACGATATCGCGGTCACGACGATTCGCGAGCATGTCGTCGCCGACGTTCAACGCCAGATCGATCGCGAATGGTGGCGGGGGGCGCTCACCGCGATCAGCGAGTTCAGCACGTTCGTGCGGTTGGCCATCCTCAGCGTCGCCGTCGCGCTCGCGATCGAGGCCATTGTGATCGTCTTGAGCATTCAGGGCGACTCACTCAGCGCCGGGCATGCGCTGCACGCGATATTTTCCG
Organism: Burkholderia sp. SCN-KJ; assembly: GCF_024656005.1. Taxonomy (NCBI): domain Bacteria; kingdom Pseudomonadati; phylum Pseudomonadota; class Betaproteobacteria; order Burkholderiales; family Burkholderiaceae; genus Burkholderia; species Burkholderia sp. SCN-KJ. The sequence continues at coordinate 30,848 of NZ_JANKOG010000033.1, read as the reverse complement.
CGTCCGAGGCGGATTTGCAGATCGGTTGGACCGTGTTCTGGCAGTTCGGCACGATGATCGCGTTCTTCTATTTCGTCTTCGCGTCGATGTTCGGCCTGCGGCGTCGTGCACACGACTATGTGGTCGAAGGATGGTGGGAAGGTATTCGGCGCGCCGCGCGTGTGCCTGCCCCCGGCGATTTGTCGCTCGTACTGACCGAGCCGGATCGGCTGGCTTGGCGTAGCCCGCATCGGGTGGATGTGGTCGCGATCGACCGGCCGGCTAATTGACAGGGGCGATCATGTCGAATCGTCGAATCCTTCGTGCTCTCACGCTCGCCGGGCTGGTTGCGACTGCCGGCTCGGCGCATGCTTTCGATCTGACTGCGTCGCTGTCCTCGCTCGTGGGCTCGACGACGGTAGCTGCAGGTCGCACTTGCGGCGCTGAAGTGGGCTTCTCGCCGGAAGGGAGCGCAGCGCGGCTTGTCGCTAGCGTTCTTGATCGCGCCCGCTCACGCGTGCGCCTGGCCGCCTACACGTTCACGTCACCCGACGTCGTGCGGCGGCTGATCGCGGCTAAGCGCCGCGGTGTCGACGTCGCGGTGATTGCCGACGCGAAAGAGAACACGGGCGGCCGTGGTGCGCGCGCCGGCCAGGCTGCGCTGAACCTACTGGTCGAGGCCGGTATTCCAGTGCGCACGGTCTCGGTCTACGCCATCCATCACGACAAGTACATCGTCGCCGACCGCGAGACGGTAGAGACCGGGTCATACAACTTCAGCACCGCCGCAGCGCGTCGCAATAGCGAGAACGCAGTCGTGATCTCGAATTGCCCGTCACTCGCTGACGCCTATGAGGCGCACTGGCAAAGCCGGTGGACGCAGGGTGAATCGTATCGCGCGTCGTATTGATGCTCGGCCATGAACGATCTTCCGATATCGGCGGGTGAATGATGAGCAGCGACGATCTCCACACATTGACCGAGCCGAAGCGCCGCGGCCGCAAGAAGGCTCAATCGGCGCTCGGCAAGCCCGTCAGCACGCGCCTGACGGACGAACAGTGGCGTATCTTCAACGAGAAAGTGGAACGCTCGGGCATGAGTTCGTCGGAGTTTCTCCGCGACTGCATCCTCACGAACCGCACGCAGATCGTCGCGCGGCCGCCGGCGACCGTCGAGCGTCACCGGATCATGTACGTGATCAACAAGACCGGCAACAACCTGAATCAGCTTGCGCACGTCGCGAACACCGCGCGCGTCTCCGGCAAGCTGTCCGAATCCACATTCGCGGCGCTGGTCGACGAGCTGGAGATGATCACGCAACTGTTGAAGGCGCACCTGCATCGTGTTGATTAGGCCGACCGGCCGTCACGACGGCGTCAAACAGTATCTCGAGGACGGCCAGAAGGTTGGCCGAGAACTTTCGCGCGACGAGCTCGACGAGCGCGTGGTGCTAGTTGGCGATCTCGACCTGACCGATGCGGTGATCCAAGCGATCGATGTGCCGCCCAAGGTCGAGCGTTACCTGTCGATCACGCTTTCGTTTAAGGAAGATCACGTCGATCGCGAAACGCTCCTGCAGATTGCCCGGGAGTTCGAGGCCTTCGCGATGCACGCGTACCGCCCGGACGAATATTGCTTCTATGCCGAGGCGCACCTGCCGCGCGTGAAAAGCTATATCGACCAGTCGACCGGCGAGCTGATCGAGCGCAAGCCGCACATCCACGTCGTGATTCCGAAGCGCAATCTCATTTCGGGCCAGTCTCTGCGGCCGTTCGGATTCGACAAGCACAACACGCATTACATCGACGCGTTCCAGGAGCACATCAACGCGCAGTACGGGCTTGCGAGCCCGAAAGACAATCGCCGCACGATGCTGACCGACGCATCGGAAATGATCAGCCGCTATCGCGGCGATCTGTTCCGTGCAAACAGCCGCGAGCTGAAGGAACAGATCCTTGATGCAGTGCTCGATCGCCAGATCGAAAATCACGACGATTTCATGGCGCTGCTGCAGGAGCACGGCGCCCTGCGCATGCGCAACGCCGGTCGCGACGACGCGTATCCGAATGTGAAGCCGGCCGGCGCCGAGAAGGGCGTGAACCTGAAGGAATACGTGTTCACGCCGGAATTCATCGAATTACCGACTGCGGAAAAGCTACAGGCGCTGTCGGCCGACGCCGCCGATCGTTACGAGGCCGGCGTCGCGCCGCGCCGCACGCCGGACAACATCATGGCGTTGCTCAATGAGTGGTACGCCACCCGTGCGCGCGAGCTGAAGTATCTCAACAGCGGTAGCCGCCAGTACCAGCAGTACCAGGAATCCTCTCCCCACGACCGCGAGTTGATGCTCGCGGATCTTGAACGCGGTTTTTACGCACAACATCTGAAGGCACACCATGACCGAGCAGACGACTCCCTCCCCGGCCTCGAAGGACATCTTCGACGAGATGGACGCCCATTTGAATTCGGCGCCCAGCCGTCCGACGCCTTCGACGAACCCGACGCACGCGAGCGCGAGCTCGATGTCCCCGAATGGGAACCTGGCTGGAGCATCGACGACGCCTTCGGGCGCACCGTCGATGGATACGACGAACTCGATGCACAGTTTGACCTTGTCGCAGGTGGGGCGCACCCGACGCCCGAATCCGTCGACGCTTTGCGAAACGTGTCCGGCCGCCCTGTGGACGGCATCGGAGATCGACCTGCAGTGCTACTGCCGGATCATGCGTTTTACCAGCTGGAGTCAGACGGCGCCGTATCCGCGGATCGCCTGCGATGGCCTGCAGATCGCGTTGGAGAGTCTGCAGCGCAACGAGTAGGCGGCCCTGCGCCTGGCGAGTTCGATGCCTATCACCGGGCGCTCGAGGCGCACTACGCGTTCGGCGATCCGTTCGACGCCTTGCCGTCGATGCAGCCGCCGAATGCCCGAACGCCGGCCGGAACGCCGGCCAGCATGTCCCCGCCGGGATGGTATTCCGATCGCCGCCGCGATCCGTTTCTCGATCCCTTCGACGCGATCGACACGTCGTTCGATTTCGACACGGCTAGGCCGATCGTGTTGCAACAACCGGAACGGCCGACAGACGTATCGCCGTATCGCTCGCGGCGCTCGCGCGCCGGCGACGACGCATTTGCCACGCCGCGTCGTACCGGTCGCGTCTCCGACAGCGTGCTTTCGCAACTCGCGCGCGACGTGCGCCAGCGTGACGAAACCGGCGGCCAGTACGCCGAGTTTCGCGAGATCCGGCGTTCGCTGGACGCCCGGCGCCTGCTTGCCGAGCTGTCGCACACGCACGGCGTGCGTCCTGCCAAATACGCAGTCGTCACCGGCCGCGACGGCGGCGATCGCATTCGCGCCGGAAAGCGCCTTCTGAACGTGTCCGACTTCTTGACGAAGGAGCTGAACCTGTCATGGCGTGAGGCGGCGCCGTTGCTGCGCGAGGTGTATGAGCGGCAGCAGTCAGGTGCCGCGGTCCCGGCACCCCGCGAACTGCCGCGCGCAGCGCTCTGGCGAGAGTATTCGGTCGCGCGCGAGGGGCACGTCGCCGCCCGCAGCGACGCGTGGCTCGCACAACGCGCGAGCGAACAGCATCGCCGCGGCGAGAACCGCGCCGCATTCGATGCCGCGCGTGCAGCCATCAAGCAGGATGTGCGGCTGACGCCGGCGCGCCGGCGCGCGGCGACATCGCTGGCGCGCGCCGATCACCTGGCCCACGACGATGCGTTGCGGGAGGCGATCGCGCGCGAGCGTGCAGCGCTCAAGGCGCAGTTCGGCGTGGCCGGTGGACCGAGCTTCGCCGACTGGCTGCGCACGCAGGCGGATCGCGGCGACGAGCGCGCGCTCGAGGAGCTGCGTCGCACCGCGCGGCCTGAGCCGGCGCTGGCCGACGTCGACGCCGCCGGCGAGCCGTTCAACGTGATCCGCGCGAACACGCATCGGCCCACCGGCGAGGACGAATACAACGCCATCATCTTCCGATCGCCGGGCCTGTCCTGGTCGGTCGACGAACGCGGCCATGTCACCTACCGGGACGACGGCCGCGACGTCGTGCGCGATCGCGGCGCCAGCGTGCAGGTGCTGCAAGTCGATCGGTCCTCGATCGAGACCGGACTGCGCCTGGCGCAAAGCAAGTTCGGCCGCACTCTCGAGCTGGCCGGCAATGACGCCTACCAGCTGGCGGCCGCCAAGGTTGTCGTCGACGCCGGCCTGCGCGTCCAGTTCAGCGACGCCCGGCTTAACCAGGCGATGGATCAGTATCGCCATGCGCGCGTCGACCAGCAGGTGCGCGATGTGCTCGGCGCGCCGGCGGCCGACGCGCGCGTAAATCCGCAGCCTGATCCCGATCGGCCGACGCCGAATCCGTCGATGCCTTCTTCCGACGGAAAGCCGACCCTCTGATGCACAATCGGCCGCAACCCGTTTCCGCCTACTGCGCAGCGCAGTCGCCCGACGTCGAGGCGACACGCGCGCGCCCCGACACGATGAAGGCCGCCCGCGAGGGCGTCGATCGACGCGGCGGCCGCCCGCGCATCCTGACGGAAATGCAGGATCGCCTCGACGCCTACCTGGACGATCCCGATCGGCATCTGCCGACTCTCAATGCCGCGAACGGTAGCGCTCGCCGACAGCGCCTCGAGCGTCGCGTCGCGTGCGTGCAGCTGCTGCGCGCGATGCTGAAATACCTCGACCTGGCGAGCCTGCGCATCGGCATCCCGCAGCGCGACGGCGGCTTCCTCAGCCTCACGCTGCCGTTCCTCGCGAAGCACGCATGCCTGCCGGTGCGGCGCGCCGAGCGCGCGATGCGCGATCTGCTGCGCGCCGGCCTCGTCACGGCGCAGCAGCGCGCCGAACGAACCGACGACGGCGGCTATCGCGGGCTTGCGTCGCTGCGCCAGCTGCCGGCCGCGCTGTTCGGCGCGTTCGGCTTGTCGAAGTGGCTGCGCCACGAGCGCAGCAAGGCCGTCATGCGTCGCTACCGCGCGTCGGCCGAGGCGGCCAAGGCCGAGCGCGAGCAGCTGCGCGACAGCCAGGCAGAAGCGCAGGCTTCGCTTGCGTTCAGCGCGATCGCGCAGCGTCTGAAGCGGCCGCGGTCAGCTCGGGCGCCGGCGGCCGGCGAGACGTCGACGGTGGCCACCGACCACGCCGAGGCAATCGCGCGTCGCGTCGGCACGCTCAAGCTGCTCCATCCCGACTGGGATCGCGAGCGCTGCTACGACGCCGCGTACCGCGAACTCGAATAGGGCACGCGCCCATCCACCACAGAACATTCGGCACCACGGCGCTGACGAGCAGTCGCGCGCCGGCGCTCGCGCGCACGCACGGCACAGCGCCGATCGCGCACGCTGCACGGCGTTAAATGCCCACAAGGCGCCTTCCCGCGCCCACTTATCCACAGATTCCGGCTTCGAGCAGCGGCGCGGCCGCGCCGGCGGCCGTTTAGCTGTCGGGATGAATAGCCCTTAATTGTCGGATCTTAATCAGCGCAGTTTTATCAGTACGGCAGGAAGTCAAATCCACGCCCCCACGCCTACGGCGCGGGGGCCTATACGGCGCTATGCGCCTTGACGGCCCCCGAGGCGGTACATCACGCGCCAGGCGGGCGTGGGCGCAGCACGGCCCGCGGCACTTCACGCAACCTGAAAACCGGTTTGGCAGGACGGGGGCACTCCCTCCATCGCCAATGGAGCCGCTGTTGGGCGGCAACGGCATCGTGTTTTCACCCACGCACGAGCGGCCGATCGGCGCTTGACCTGAGCATTGAAATACGGAAACACTGTGTTTTTATACAGTTATCGAGCATCATGCTCCGACATCCTCTACCCGACATCGCAACGCCGTCGACGCGGGAATTGCGCGAGCTGTGGCGTCGCTACCCGGACGATCAGGTGCGCCGGCTGATCCTGGAGATCGTGCGCCTTAGGCACCAGCTCGAGGATGCCGAGGACTACCGCCAATGCATTCAGCGGGTGTGGAAGGAAGACACCGGTGGCAGTCATCTGGTCGCACTTCACAAGCTGCGATTACTCCTGCAGGACGAGCTGAGACGGTTCTAGCGCGGTATCGTGTTTTCACCCACGCTCGCGGGCGCCTCACCGGCTGCCCGCGCCCGAGCGTGTTCAGCCATGATCCGGACGAACTGCTCGACCGAGATCTCGCCGCGCACGATGCGCGCCTTCTGCTGCTCTTCGAACTCGCTCGGCTCATAGCCTTCGAGACGCGAGATTGCGTCCGCCTGGCGGAAGCGCTCGCGCAATTCCGCTTGACGACGTTCGTCGTGCATTCCCGCCTCCTTTGAATCGGCACCGCCACCAATTCAGCATACCGCGACCTCCGGGTGCCACAGGTGCAACGGCGAACGCGGGTCGAATCGACCTCGTGTTTTCACCCACGGCCGACCCCGTGGGTCGCCGCCGGCACCGCACGCACGCCAGTGGCATGTCGCGCGCTGGCAACACCGCGCAAAGCGCGGTGTTGCGCCGCCGGCGAAGCCGGCCGGGTTCTCCAAGGGGCATCCCCTTGGAGCACGGGATATGGAAAGGGAAATGCGTCAGCATTTCCGTTTACATATCTGTCGTGCCTCGCGCCGAAGCCCTAGCATCCGAAAGATGACAGTTCATGGACGCAGTGGTGCTAAGTAGGTGACAATAGCTGGCAGAAAGGTGCATCGGTAGGGCCACATCAGTGCCTAGCGATGACGGATTGGTGATACTTTGGACACTCTTGGGTGATAGACTCGCGATCATGGACACCACCGCTACCATTTCCGAACTCCGCGCCCTTGCGGCAGGCGCTCAACGCCCTGCTGCTGCGCGGCTCCGCGACCTGTTCGACGAGGTACAGGCGGCCATTCGCGCCGGCGTGCGTCGCGCCGTGATTCGCGACGCGCTGGCGCGCAACGGCCTTGATATGCCGTTCTCGACCTTCACGCGCACCCTTGCGCGCATCCGCAAGGAACGCGGCGTCATGTCCGGGCGCTCGCACGCGTCCAGCCCGGAAACCGGTCCGGCAGTCCGCCAAGCAGAAACCGCACAGGCCCCGGCAGCGGCCCGCCCATCGGCGTCAGCGCCTGCCATCGATCCCGTCCCCGCTCCGGATGCCTCGACGCCCGCCGCTGTGCGCGAGCGACGTGCGATTGCGCCGACCGGCGCGAAGCTGCCGGACGACTGGCTGACCGCCACCGACCTGACGCGCGATCAAAAACGCCTGCTCACACCTGACCAGCGCCGCGCGCGTGCCGATGCCCTGGTCAAGACCCTGTGGCCCAATCCGTTCGATCCGGCCGCCCCCAAAAACGACGACCCCGCCTAAGCGGGGTCGTTTCGGGTTGGCTGCGGATCGGGGCTTAGCCCTGCTTGAGCTTGCGCATGCCCTCGCCCAACACCCACAGCGCGCGGTTGAGCTTCACGTTTTGATCGATCCCGGCCACTTCGCGGGTTCGCATCGTGCGGCCCGTGGCCGACCGGCCGCGCAGGCCGCCCCGGATCATGTTTTCCTGAATGCGGTTGAACGTCGTCCACAGGTCGTCGTTGCGGTCCTCGATGCGACGGGCGCGCAGCAGTTGATCCGGCGTGATCGGTGCAGGCACGTCCGCGCTCGGCTCGTACTTCAGCGACAACGCGGCTTCAGCGAGCAGCGCCTGTTCCTCGGGCTTCAACGTCACAGCCTGCATGCCTTCCTTCTGCTCGCGGATCAGGTCGAAGCCGTCGAGCACGTCGTTAGCGCCCTGAATCACGTTGTCCACGATGTTGCCTTTGTGCGGCACGCGAATATCCGCGAGCGTTTCGCCGCACACCATCCCGTTCTTGCAGACGAACCGGAACATGCCCGCGATCATCTGGTAGCTGCTGGTGCCGTCGTGGCTATTCAGGAGGATGATTTCGTTGGCTTCCGCGCCGTTGATCTGGCTGGCGTGACGCAGGCGGATCATATGCTTCGTGTGCTCGCGCTTGCCTTCGTCGCGCACGCGGGTCTGACACACGAAGAACGGTTCGAATCCTTCCTTGCGCAGGCCGTCGAGCACGGCGACGGTCGGGATGTACGTGTACCGCTCCGAGCGGCTGGCGTGCGCCTCGGTCGCGAGGATCGACGGCGCGACGCTCGCGATCTGGTCATTCGACAGCGGCGTGTCCGAGCGCAGCGAGGGGGCGTGATGGGCGAAGTTGCGAGCGAGGCGGGTAATTTGCGTCACGGTTTTTCTCCGGTTAAGGACCGCTGCGATGTGCTGCGGCCATATCGTTATATTAGGACATAAAGACCGTTTAAGCAAGAAAAATAACCGCGTCCCCATAGGTTAATCGCCCGTCGCCCAAAGGGCGGCAGGCTTCTATCCGCATCCGGATGAGACACCCCCATGCGGGGGCGTCTGCGTGGCTCAGGGCATCAATCCATCGCGTTTTCCGGGTCCTCCGGGTCGAGTTCGTCGGCGTCCATCTCGTCGTCGCTCTCCCATTGCGGCCGCGTCTCCCGGTTCGTCAGCACTTCCGGCAACCAGCCGCTATCAGCGAGCCGCAGCTCGGCGGCGGCCGCCGCGTCGCCTTTCTTCATGCTCGCCAGCGGCGCGGCCGCTTCTGCCGAAACCGCCTGCGTCACCACGTCGATGATGCGTTGTTTCGAAACGTGGTTCAGGTAGCTCGCGCGGGTCGGCTTCCAGTACGTCGCCATGTCGAGGCCGAGCGTGTCGGCCAGCGTGTTCACGTCGTGCGGGGCATCCCAGCGGCTCAGACCGTTCACGGTCGCGGCCACGCAGAACGCGAACAGATTGGCGAGCACATCCTCCGAACGTGACAACAGCCACGGCAGCAAATCGCGAATCTTGGTCGGCAGCATGGCGCGCCACTTCTGGCGCTCGCCGTCGATGAACTGCCATGCCGGACTGTCGGTCATGTCGTCGGCCGCACGCAACAGGCGATCGTGAGTCGGCGTGAACTGCGCATCAAGTGCGTCCGTCGCGCGCGCCTCGTAATGCTCGGAAAACACGCGCGGCACCATCGCGAACATGAGGTAGGCCAGCGCGACGGTCGGCTCCTTCATCAGTTCCGCCTGAACGGCGGCGGTGCGATGCGCCGTCAGCCGTTCGCACAGCGTTTCGCCGTGCAGCGGCTTGGCCTTCTCGGGAATGATGCGCTCGGCACCGGCAACGCCGGCATCCTTCACGGCCGCCTTCTCGCTCGGCTTGACGAGGCCGCGCTCGATCTGCAGCCCGCCCGCATAGTCGAGCCAGATAAACACGCCTGCACGCGCCTTCTGCTCGTCCGTCCACGCGTTGCGCCGCTCCGCGTAGGCGTCAACCGCTGCATCGGCTTGCTGCGCGGCTTCCTCCAGCGCTTCGCGTTTCGCGTCGTCGTCGTCCCCTTCGTCCTCGTCGTAGTATGCGTTCAACGCAGTTTGCGCCTCGTCGCGCGCCTTTTCGAGCTTGCGGAATTCGGTCTTTTCCTTGCGCGTGAATTCCCGGGACTCGGCCTGCAAACGCCCATACTTCGACAGTTGCAGGGAATCGCGCTGCACGTTGGTTTCGACCCATGACCACCCCTCCGAACCCATGTCGACCGCAACCGCGCTCAGCTTCTCGACCGCCAGTCGATTGAGCAATTCGAGGTCGTTGATATACCCGTTGTTCTTCGCATCGCTAAACAAGTCGCGACGCACGTATCCGCCCGCTGCCTCGTAGGCGTCCAGCCCGACGAACGCGACGAGCGGGTTATCGCTGACGTGCGTTTCCTCCTGCGTGATGACCCGGCGGATTTCGTTGGCCCGTTGTTGCCACGGCTGCTTCGCTTCGAACCAGATGCGTTCCTGCTGTTCGTGGCTGTCGCTCAGCGCGAGCGCGCACACCTGGTCGTAGGTCATGCCGTCGTCGCGGTATACGTCGATCAGCTTGGGCGAAACGCTCGCCAGTTTCAGCGCGCGCCGCACGTTACGCTCCGCGACACTGAAACGCCCAGCGATTTCCTCGACGGATCGCCCCTCCGCAACCAGTTGCGCGAAGGCCCCGCACTGGTCGGCGATGTGCATGCCTTCACGTTCCGCGTTCTCGATCAGGGACACCGCCAAGGCTTCGCCAATCGAAACGATGCGAACCGGGATCAGCGTGCTTTCGGCCGCGTGCCCTTCGCTCTTGAGCAAATCCAGCGCGGCCAAGCGACGTTGACCGGCACAGACGCCGTGCTGGCCCGGCTCGTCATCGATGGGATGTACCACGAGGTTTTGCAGTAGGCCTGTTGCACGAATGTCGTCGGCCAGTTCTCGAATGCGTGTCGGGGGCTTCTTGCGGGCATTGCGGGGCGATACGCGCAGCGAGCCGAGCGGTACGTACTGGATCGGCGCGAATGTCGCACCGTTGGGAATCACGCCCGTTGCAATTTCTGTCACGGTTTTTCTCCGGTTAAGGACCGCAGCACGTCGCCGCAGCCATGAAACTATTATAGGACATAAAGACCGTTAAAAGGAAAATAAATTTTCTGAAATGTCTTGCTCATGCGGTCTTTATGACCTAATATATCGATATGGCCGCAGCACATCGCAGCGGTCCTTAACCGGAGAAAAACCGTGGATCAAGATGTTGTCGAACTTCGCTCGGAACTGGTCGTTGAAGAGCAGCGCATGCACTTCCTGCCGCACTACTTCGGCGTGCGCTATCTGCACGGCGAAGCTTTTGTGTTCGATTGGGCGCGTCGTCTTTGCTCGACGTACAACGGCAGCCACTGGCAGTTTTTCCGCGTGTCGAATGGTGCGTTCTATCTCGCCCCGGAAATGGCCGCGCCGGTGTCGGTACGCTGGAACCTGAACAGCTACGAAGGCACGATGGGCGTCGAGGCATTCGGCATCGTCGTCACGCTGTTCGCGTTGTGCCATATGGGTGAGACGTTCGGGGAGGACGTCTATTACGAGCGCTACCATCTGCTGCGCGAGTTCGCTGCAAACCATCCGGAGCACCGGGAGATTTTCCGGGCGATTGACTAACTGAAAATCGGGCGCTCGGTTTAACGACCGGGCGTCCACTGTGGAACGCGGCCGACCCGACGCAACCCCCTCCCTGCAAGCTCGGGGTCAACGGACCGCAGTGCGTTCGCGCGCGCCGGCGCGCCCGAATCGAGGGCCACGGGGACCCGCGCGGAGCGTGGGGAGAGGCCCGGCCCGGAGCGGAGCGCAGGGACGATTCGGTGAGGCGTGGGCGGACCACTGCGGGGTCGTCAAGCTTGGTCCGCGATCGCGAAGTGATCGCGGGTCAAGCGTGTTTCCTCCACGGCGAAGCCGTGGGGGCTGGAATGCAGGACGAGGATATGCGTATAGCAACGATCGAAGTGAAATTCAGCCCGCCCGATCCACGCCTCGATCACGTGTGGGGGCTGCGCCCGGATCCAGGCGGCTGGGTTTTCCGCCTCTACGATGAAGCCGGCCAGAAGCTGGTCGGCGGCGCTGTGCATGGCGCCGACCAGGCGGCCCGCGATCGCGCGGTTAACCGCGTGCTGGACGACGCCCGCCGCAAGGGCTTTACCCACTATCGAATGGTCGACGCTTCAGATGCGCCGGCACTTCTCTAACAAGAGCTGCAACATCGGAGAAAGATCGTGGAAGACATTCAAGGAAAGCCGCTCGAGCGCGGCGCAATGTATGTCTGCGTGTTCTTGCTCGAGGACGACGCTGGAACACCGACCGCGCACTATGAGGAGCTGGTGCGTTTTATCGGATACGACGTCCAGCGACCGGTTTTCGCGGACGCGGATACGTGGGAGGAAGTCAACCCGGATTTCGACGAGCTGCAGCGCCAGGAAGCGCCGGTCGTCGATCCAGCGACGGAAGGCTGGCCGGAGTTCAGTGAGTAACCTGTTTCGCCCGCGGACGAGCGGGCTTCATTGAAAAAGGAGAGACAGTCATGACGCAATCAACCTCCAACGGGCAGAATATCGGCCCTGTATTGGTCAGTTGTGCGCGTAGTATCGCGCTCGGGGCAAGCAAATGATTAATCAAGAATTGATGGTTTCCACCCTGTACTGGGCGCTGATCGTCGGCGTGCCCGTTGGCCTTGCTGCCTGTCTGCTCTATGTATTTTGGCCCGAGATCCGCGGAACTCCAGCCAAGAATTCAGAGAAAGCCGATAGTCCAGTGCGGCCCGGATTCCGCTCGGAGCATCGATCGCTTGCGCTTGGTGCAATTCTGATCGCTGCGAATGCTGCTTTATGGTTCGCGTTTTCGAACAAGAATGTCCCCGACGTGGTCCCGCTTTGGATTACCGGGGCTACAACGTTGATCGGCGGGTTCCTTATCGCTCGTGCGCTGGTCAAGCTGAGTTTGGTCTCACCGCCCTGGCTGGTGATTGCGTCGACGTTGATAGGCGTCTCGCTAGCTATCGCCTACTTCAGAACTGGTCACGCGCCTGATTCGCCCACGCTCATCCTGATTGCGCTTTTCTACGCGGGTTTGATCGCAGCCTCGTCGGCCAACAAACGGCGCTCTTGAAATCGCCCACTGATCATTGAGGAAAACATAATGACTAGCACTGTTCACATTGAAATCCGACCGGAATGCCTGCAACCGGCAATTCACTGGGCCGCTCCGACAGGAGCGGAAATTCAAGAAGTCGTGAGACGCACAGGCATGAGCGGCCGCGCCGCGACCAGATTCCTTGGCCTATCGGACGGCGATGGTCGCCAGATCCGCCGTTGGGTCGCAGGCGACGCAAACATTCCGTATTCGGCCTGGGCGCTCCTCTGCGATGCCGCAGGCCTCGGACAAATCTGGCGCATAGAGAGCGACGCGCTCTGATAGCCCGCGACACATAGCGATGGAGCGTAATGGTTGCACCGGTTGTATGCACACCCGATAATCGTTCGACCGATTGAGAGCGGCCAGACAAAGGAGCGTAACGATGAGCGCAACACCGTACTCCCCACTCGAACCCATTGCGGATAACATTTCCCCGCAGCTGCGCGACGAGATCCGGCAGCTGGTCGACGCGAAATATGAAGTCGACGAGCTCGCCCGCCACGGCATCGCCGGCCGACGCCTGACGACACCGCTTCACGACGGTGGCTATGGCCCGCGGAACGGAACAGCATTCTTCCAAACGGTGTTGCCGTTCAGCGGCTTCGAACCTCGTGGCGACGCTTTTAGCGCCCTGGTGCCGGTTTCCCAGACAATCGGCGCAAGCTGGCGGTGGACGACCCGTTCGGTGCCGGAGGCTGAACGTCCGGCGTTGCTGGCCAGGCTGCAGGATCCCGTGCGCGCAACAGCAGAGGATCGCGAGCGGGCCGATTTCATGTGGATCAAGCCGCTCGGCCTGTTCCTCGCACACGAAGGCAAGAATCGCGTGGGCTTTTTCCGCGACATGGCCGCGCAATGGATCCCCGCGCACGTGGCGCCGTACGACTATCCGGCCGCCGAGCGGCTGGCGATCTATGCAGTGACTCACGCACATCAGACCGTGTACTGGATCGTGCTGGATGGGCAGCTGCTGGAGCCTATCAATCATCCGGACTGGGCGCTGCCGGTTCTGCGCGCCTATGGCGTGCGCGAACATCATCAGTGGCCGCATGACTTTCCGTCCGTCGACGTCACCGCCGCAGCGATCGCTGCTCGCCTGGTCAATCCAGTCTCCGGCCGACCGGCGCCGCTCGACCTTCAGCTCGCGCTCGAGAAAGAAGTATTCGAGTCGGAGGCAATCCCGTGTGCGCTGATCGACGTCGATTCATTCAAGATCCCGTGGCACTTTCTTGGCGCAATGGCCTGTATCAGCATCGGCGCAATCTTGTTGCTCGGCATCTTCCCGGAAGACTGGCCGAATCTGCGCATCGCTACGGGTATTGTCGCGGGCATTGGCATGGGCGGGCTGTTAGCACCGCTCTGCAAGGTATTTCGACTGCCGCGCCGGCTCGTCGATCCCTACGCCAGCCTGCGCAAATTCGCCCCGCGCGAACGTAAGGCCGCCGGCATCCGCTGACGCACATGCAGGGCCGGAATATCCGGCCTTTTGCAGCTGTAACGCTATCAACCTTGTGCGTCACGAGGCGGGCACACGTTCGCCGCCTTGCGACGCCGTCTCCTTATCTTCAATCCGCGTTATGTTGCGCTTCCGTCAGGTTGCTGAGCAGCCGAAAGAAGTCCCCCCGCGTCGTGCTCGTCAACCGCATCGGTGCCGCGATCGCGCGCAACGTCTCGGCCGCTGCCGCCGGCGACATACCTGACGTGAACGGCGCACGCGTCCCCGCGAAATAGACCTTGGCGCTCAGCTCGGCGGCATCCAACACCTCGCGCACCTCCAGATAGCGCGGGCGCCGTGCGGCCGTCAGGAACAGACCGTCGTAGACGCACAGGTTGCCGTCGACCGTCTCCGTCAGCGCGGCCAATAGCGGTAGGTTGCTGTCTGGCCCGTCACTATGCGTGAAGTCGGCATCGGGTTTCGTGGGCGATGCAAACAGCGTCACGAGCACGACGTTCGGATCGGCGATCGCTGCGAGCAGCGCCTGCGTGTTCTTCCCGGTGTTTTCGGGTTGCCAACGAGTAACACTCATGCTCAAACTCTCCGTTTAGGTGGGTGAATTTCTCGCGTGCGAGAACTGTCTTCAACGATTCACGACATAGACTGGCTTCGCCGACATGATCAACAAGAATTGCCCGATCAGGACCAGAGCCATCAGTGGCAACGAAACCCATGCCAGCGCCGAAAACAGGCCGAGCTGAGCAACAGATCCGCCGATCCCATAGATGGCATCCGTTCGCCGGATGTTCACGTAGACGAGCCAGCAGGCAACGGCGACACCCAGTCCCATGACTGCAATCCCGTTCAAGGTGTCGCCGTGATTAAGCGCCGCCGAGTGCCGCCAGTAGCTCCCTGCGATCAACAGGACCAGGGCGACGGTCGTCGCATAAAACGCCGGCTTGGTGAAAAACGCATGGCCGAATTTATTCAGGCAGTGCTGGTTAAATTTCGTGATGCCAAGGACGACTGCCGCAATAGCGGCAATCGCGATAATCAGCTTGATAACCAACATAATTTGCACCCTCTCAGCGGTAGTTTTCGGTCGATTATAAGGCGATATTTTCGGGGCTTTGTGACTACGCTACGGCACCCCGGTAAAATGAACAGGCCTCAATTCACGAACTGGAGTGACTAAATACGATGGCAGAATCTACCCGTACTTATCAGCAGGTCAAAGCAGAGCTCGAAGCGCTGCAGCAGGAAGCTGAAGCGCTGCGCCAGCAGGAAGTCGCCGCCGTCGTGGCCGAGATCCGCGGGAAGGTCTCGGAATACGGTTTGACCGAGCAAGATATTTTTGGCCGCAAGCGCGCTGCTCAAACGCCCATTGCACCGAAATACCGAGATCCAAAAACCGGTGCGACCTGGAGCGGTCGAGGCAAGCCGCCGGCATGGATCGCCGGCAAGAATCGCAATCGTTTCTTGATTCAGGAATAACGCGCCCGAGCCGCAGATGCGGCTCAGGCGTCGCGCATGGCCACGCAATCGTCAGGGAACAGATTGAAGGCAGACCGCAGCTGCAAGCGCGGACGCAGAAATTGATGTTCGCTGTAGGCAACGAAGCAACGGGTTAAATCGTGAGCAATCACGAATCGACGGCTGTGGGCCAGCGCTGTCAGATTGATGACCTTCATCACGTTCGGACGTGCAATGTCGATGTCTGACGCGCCGAGCAAGGCCAAGGTCGGTGTGAGGGGAATATAGTAGTTCGCCGGGGTATCGGGCACGAGAAATTCGCCGGCGTCCGGACTGGCGCGGCACAAGCGCCACTCCAACGTAGCGCGCTCCCTCATCGCCACCATGATCCCAAGTTCGATATGAAGCCCGGTGGCCTGACGACTCGGCAGCGAGTTGGTTTCGTCGATGTAAGACGTATGGCACGCCTCCAGGCGCTCCTTAAAGTCCTTGGCCATGCCTGGAGTGCCCCGGCCCGCATTGAACTTGACCGCAGGCTCGGGTTTATCAGCATACTGCGCTCGCCCTTCCCATAGCGCGTAGAACCGCGTGATGAGCCGATGATTCAAGCTCAGCCACCGCGTGTCGCCCGCTATCAGCCGCTCTGCGAGGGATTGAAAATCGCGCTCAATGTTTGCGCCGAATCCCCCTTCGGCCCGCTGATCCCAAACATGGTTTGCGCAAAAGAGCTTGTCGCTTGCGTCGACGTTGGCGATGCGACGATTCAAAGCGACATGGATCGCGGTGATCCCAGCGTTCCGGTTGCGGAACCGCTCAATGCTCGCCCGCGGGAAAATGTGCTGCTTTCGCGTCAGCTGGTGCGGGTTTCCCGGTTGGACGGGCTCCGGCTTGTGCTTGGTGTGTTCCATGGCTAAACGACGATGTGGTTCGCGGTCAGGTCTGGCGCGTCAGTCGGGCGTGATACTTAGCCGCCTCGCGGCGCATCCGCGTCTCTTCCGGCGACACGTAGATCGAAGTCGTGCCGAGCGACGCGTGTCCGAGCGTGCGCTGCACGACTTCGAGCGCGACGTCGGCGGCCAGCATCTGCGTGCCGACCGTGTGCCGGAACGCGTGCGGCGACGTGCCAGCGAGCTTGCGCCGCTCCGCCTCGGTTAGATCCGGCATCACCTCGAGCAGCTGCGCGATCGCCCACTGCGTGAGCCCACGCGCACCGCGCACCGAATAGCCGAGCGTGGCAACGTGGCCGCCGTCGCTGTCCGGCTCGCCAAATTTCTCGCGGGACCGCGGCGTCGGCGGCACGACCAACGGCGCAATCAGCGGCAGCCCCGGCGGCTTCGTTGCGGCCGCCGCATCGAAATCCTGCCCACGATCGCGCCAGTGTACGCGCAGCGCGTCGATGCACGCGTCGCTGATCGGCACGAAGCGCTGCTTGTTGCCCTTGCCGATCACTTCGAGCAACCAGCTGGCCGGTGTGTCCTCATCCGCGGGCAGCCAGACCAGCGCGGCGCGCGTCGCGGCGACCGCCTCGGCGATCCGCAGGCCACTGTCCCCCATCAGCAGCAGCAGCGCACGCGCGGCGCGCCAGCGCGGGCCGCTCGGACCTTGCAGCTCGCTGCGTTCGGCCAGCGTCGCGCGTACGCGCGTCCACAGGGTGAGCGGGAGCGCCCGCTCGACCTGCAACTTGCGCACGCGCTTGACGACGCTCGGATCCGTGACGGCCGCCCACGGGTTGCCGGCCAAGTACCGCACCGCGACCAGCCACGTGAACGCCGCGCGAATCGCGCGCACCGCATAGCGCTGGCTTTCCGGTGCCAGGCCGCCCGGCGCGAACGGCCGCCACTGGCGACTCGTGCGCGCGACCGGCGGCCCCGTAAAGCGCTCGCCCGGCGCGGCGAGAAACGCCTTGTACGCTTCACAATCCTCGACGCGCATCGACGACAGCGCGACGCCACGCTCCGCCACGCACCACAACACCAGGCGCTCGAGCTCCTTCTTGTAGACCCGTTGCGTCGCGGGCCGATCGTCGTATCGGTGCAGGTACGCACGCACGGCATCCAGATCGTGCGCGGCTCCCAAATACGCAAACTCGGCCGCTCGATTCGCGCCCGCGGCGCCGGACAACTCAACCGGCAGGGTCAGACGCTCCAGCGGAGCAAGTTGGCCCGCGCCAGCGGTGACGCTCGTCGACGTCGGTGCCAGCGCGTCGCCGGCGTCGACATCCGGCTCGACGGCCGCGCCGATCGACGCGGCATGTCGACGCAACCAGGCGACCAGCACGCGCGCCCGACCGGCACCGATGCGCGGCACCGAGCGCCACCACTGCCCGCCGCGGCGATTGACCAGCGCGACGAGCTCGCCGAGCGTGTGGATCCCCTCCTCCGACAGCCGCGCTGCGACGATCGATCGGAACCAGCGCCCGACCGGATGCTCTGCCTGCGGCATCGCAACCGCCCATTGCCCCGCCACCTGCTCGATCAGCTGCAGCGATACGGGCGTCAGGCGCGGCTCGCCGTATTTGTCGATCGCCGCCTGCAGGTGCGACCGCAATACCGGAGAACCATCCCGCAGCGCGGCTGCCACCAGATCGTCGCGCATGGTGCGCAGCAGCTGCGCGACGTCGATCCGGTCGTCGGCGTCGCGATCGAAGTACAGCCGCTCGATCGTCTCGAGCGGCAGACCTTTCACGCGCGCGCGCAGCGCCGTGAATTCGGTGCGACTGTACGTGCGTAGCGGTGTCAGCTCGAGCGGTTGCGGACGGTTCGCCATATCAAGCCGCCGCACGAATCGGCGATCGCGCGCCAGGGGCCGTTACACGCACCACTCGCTCCCAGGCTTCGAGATAGCGATGCGCCGGCACCGTACCAAGTTGTGCGTCGTGAGCAACTACCAGCTGCTCGATCTCGAGGCGTTCGTCGTGGGTCAGCGCCCACGGTTCACCGCGTTCGGCTCGCGCCACGCATTGATCCAGCGCGGCCTCCGCACGACGATAGAGAGCGGGGTCCGCATCGCTCGCGTTGCGCAGGAAATAGGCAAGGTACAGCACATGCAGCAGCGTGCCGATCACCTCAAGGTCGCCGTGGCCGTCTCGCAGACTGACAAGCGCGAGATGGTGTTTCAGCGACAAGCGCTGCGCCTGGTCGGCCGGCAGCGGCAACAACTGCGCCTTGGTCAACGGCCGGCGCCCCTTCATTGAGCACCTCGCATCGGCGCGACCACGACAGAGGCCGGTCGAGCGGTGGCGGCCACGTTGTTGGTTGTTGAATGGATGGCTGGAGTCTCGCTCGCCGGCTTTTCGAACCACGCCTGCTTGACGTTCGCAGCTGCTTGCACTGCGGTCGCAATAGCCGCAATCAGACCGAAGAACATCACCTTGCCCTGCAGCGCTTGGCTGTCAGCGTGTCGGCGCTCCTCGGTCAAGTATTGATCGAGCACGCGAACAGCATCGGGAAGCATGCGGTAAGCCGTGTTCTGTTGCACTACTTCAACCAGCCCTTCGGTAACCAATACGCGGACCAGCGCGCGAATGCGCTGGAGCACCTCGTCGGCTGCGGGGTGACGAATCCAACCGCGCTGATACAAAAGCGTGGCGATCATCACGGCGTCGATCGTGCGGTCATCTTTCTCCATCGAAAGCCTGACGATCGCCTGCAAGACGTCCATGCGCTCTTTCCGTTCCAACTGGCGCCGGTTAAATCGACTCTCTCGCCGCTCCTCGCGTCGTGCCACTCGCCTGTAGTAGCGAGTTCGGACCTTCAGCCAGAACCGAAATGGGTCGCGCTCGATAAACTCAAAGCGGCGGAGGTAGTAGACGAAGGTTGGTTTCGCCTGCACTGCGCGCGCCATCGGAATATCGGCTGCATCGGATTGGTATCGATCGTCGTGCCACGGCCGACCCAGTACACCGGTTTGCGACAGGCCTGCGATCAGCACGTCGCCCTCCGGATCAATACCGTCGAGTCCTGCGTAGAAGTAGTCGCGTTGTTTGAGGCGCTCGTCGCCCGTTAACGGGATGCGATCAGGCGACGAATTCTTTTGCACGATTTTGATGGCCTTGCGCAGCCACAGCTCTTTCGGAAACATAGGTCGATTGTTTATCTGGCGCGGACTCGCCGCATTGTTTGGTTCAGCGCTAAGAGCGTTGCCGAATCTTCCAACCGCGATTTTCATCAAAACCCGTATTGGTCTTCGCCCCAGCGGCGCAGCACCTGGTAATCGTGTTCGGGTAGCACGATCAAGCCAGCCTCGGCCGCCTCGAGTACACGCGTCATCTGCCCTTCCTTGATGAGATTGCCGTGCACGCCGTAGAAGAACCACGCGAAGCGATGGCCGATCCGTTCGTCGAATTGCATCAGCTTGCCGTACAGGCTGTATGCGTCGAGCTTCCCCGTGTTCTTCAATTCCGCGATCTTGCGGGTGTGCGCCCACCACGGGATAAAGTCCAACTGCCGATCGCCGGCCGGGCTCGCGTAGTCTGACGTTGCGAACGCCCAGCGCAAACACGCGCGCTCGCCGGCGCGGCCCGCGCTCGACACGGCCCAGTCGTCAAAGAAACGGCGGCCGCGCCACTGCTTCCGGTCGTAGCCGGGCGAGAGGTCGCGCACGCTGATCACGCGCTCTTCGCCAGTCTCCCGGTTCGTCTCGACGAACCGGCGATCGCCTTCGCGCTGGCGCCGCTCGCGATAGGTCGCCTCGGCGATCGCCACGAAGCGCTGCATGTCGATGACGGCCTGCAGCCGATAGCGCGGCGCGCCGAGTTCGCGTCTCTCGAATTGGGTGACGGCGGCTCCGCGCATGTAGCCCCGGCGAAGCTCATCGGCATCCGGCAGGCCCCAAGCGGCGTCGCGCGGGAACACCTCGCGTTCAACGAACTCCTGCTCTTCCCAGACTTCGATCTGCACGAAGTTGTCCTGGTCGCCGCCGCGATCGTGCGCGAAGTAGTGGCGCCGCGGCTGGATCTCGACCAGCCGGTAGCCGCTATCCTTGTGCGCGTGCCACACCTCGCGCACCGAGCCGTGCGCGGCGAGCTGCGCGTCGATCCACGCGCGGTAGTCGGCCGCAATCTCGCGCCCGTCGGCGTCGACGATGCGTGCCGGCTGCTCGCCGAAGTCGTCGCGGGTCCTCACATAGCGCGTACCGCGAAACTCCGTGCGCGTCGCGAACGCCGTCAACAGATCGGCGTGCTTCGCAGTGACAGGCGTCGCCGCGACGATCGTCTCGAGCACGTCGGTCTGCAGGTCATAATCCTTTTTCATTGGCGAACTCCGCTCTTCCGGTTACAGCTCGACGTGCGCAATGTAATGCGCCATCTTCCGTTCAATGAAGGAAGGTTCGCCGCACGACTCAAGTGGCGCCCCTGATCGGTAGCAACTCGCGCGCTCACGCGATTGATGCATTGCCCACATCATTGCCATCGATCCGATCGCGAAAAATGCGACAGCCCCCGCGATAACGACACAGGTAGCGATTCGAAAAACGCGTTTCATGTATTACCCCTTGTCGGTCGGCAGGCACTGATAGGACCAGCTTCGCGCCCGATAAGCCTGCACGGTGATTCCGGGCGAGTAAGTAGTATTGGCCTTTGCCACCTCCGCCTCATGCCGTTCCAGGCGAGCCACCGCCTCGGTGCCGGTGCGCTGACACAGCGCTTCCGATTTGTAACCGCCATCGGCGATCGCCGCGGCGCCCGCGCCGGAAATCGATCCGCTCGCCATCAAGGCCAGCAGCCAAGTTGTTGCCATCACGCTCTCCTATTTCGATACCTGGTAGGCGGTGCCTCGGCCGGGCACACCATCGCATGCGATGCGCGTCCCCTTCTTCACGACCATGTTGCCGTCGGCCGCGGGCTCGACGCCGCTGCGATCGATCGTGCAGTTCGTTGCGACCACCGACGCGCCGACCGGCTCACGGTTCAGAAAATGCAGCGACGACAGACAGCCGACAATGACGACCGTCGAGGCGATCACGACCGCGTGACCGCGAAGCCAGCGTTTCAGGTTTTCCATCAGCGTTGCCCCGGTTCGGTTGGGCGTGCCGCCGCCGGCACACGTTGCTCGAGGTGGATCACGTTGGCGCGCGCGAAGGTCACGCGCTCGCCCAACACAAAGTCGCGGTATTCGTCGCCGGCGTCGGGCGCGTCAACGAACTCAGTGACGACCGCGCAGTAATCGTCCTCGGCGCGGCGGTCGTGCACGTGATCCAGGCACACGGTCGCGCGCAGGCGCGGGCCGTCGACCGGCTGCAGCTCGACCACGTCGCCGTTCTCGATGGTGTCGCGGCGGCGATCTCGCAGCGTGTCCCAGCCGCGCTCGAAATCTTCAACCCGCTCGAAGTCGCTCGGAAACCGATGGCCCCACGCACGGCGCAGCAACTGCCACGCGGCGATCGGCATCGGCGCCTGGCCGGCTTCCCAGCGCTGCACCTGGCGCTCCTTCACGCCGAGCAGCGCGGCGGCCTGCGCTTGGGTGCGCCGGCCGCGCAGGCGGGTCGACTTGATCTCGTCGGGGGTCGGCCCGCCGTCGTATGGCGCGACTTCGAACGTCACGCCTCCGTCCCACTCCAGCGTGACCGGGCCGTAGCACTTCTCGCAGGTGGCCGCCGCGCCGTCGTAGCTGTCGTCCGGGTGATGGACCTCGCCGCGTTTGCCGCAGGCCGGGCAGCGATATACGTACAACACCGACATGAAGCCTCCTGAACACGAACCCGTCTTAAAGACGTATGACTCAGCATAGCACGTCTTTAAGACGGGTCAAGGACAGGTATAAACCGCCCTTTCGGGTTTTCGAGCATTAACCGCAATGCCGATAAGCGGAGTTATCGGCATTGACTATAAATAGGGTACGCCCCTGTCAATGGCGCGATCGCCTAGCGTCGCCGGCGCGCGCCCGGCTCCGGCAGCGCATCGAACCACGCGTGATAGCACGCCTCGGAACAGCATGGCCACCAACCGCCTGGCTGGCTCTCCGCCAGCTGGTCGCAGCCCTCGCGGTGGCACCAGCGCGCCCGTTCCAGATAAGCGGCCAGCCCCTGTTGCGCGGCGAGCCTCCGCTTGGCCGCGGCCCGCTTGCGGCGCGCCTTCTCCGCCTCGCGTGCCCGCGGGTCCCAGAGCGTGCGCTCGCCGATGTAGTTGCGACCCATGCGTGCCTCACTCAGAAACCGAAAATCAGCCACAACGACACGATCACCAGCGCGCCTGTCAGCAATGAACCGATCCGTACGGTGAACAGCAGGTCCTCCGTGCTGAGACGGTCGAAGTAGCGATCGACACGTCGGATCACACGGGACACCAACCACCCAATCAAGGTCAGGCCGACGGCCAGCCCAAAATAAACGAGCCAGCCAAGTTTCGGCCCAAGCACGTCGATCGGCTGCCGCCCGTTGGCAATGAACGCCCCCGCGAGGAACGCCGGAACGAGCCACGCGCCTATCATCAACGCGTCCTTCGCAGCGAGTCGCCACGTTGCCGTGCGTGTGCTCTTTGCGATCAGCGCGGCAACGGCGGGGTCGATGTTGCGCGAATCAAATTTCATTGCGGTTCACCATCCCTTGGCTCGCCTTCGGTTGTCACTGCACCAGTGGCCCTCGCCCGCGCATCCTTTGGGAAACGCTCAAGGATGCCAACAGAAACCAGCCCAAACCACTCCTGTCGGGGAGAAACCATCACCAGGCCATCCAATCGGACCTGCTTGATAAACAACTCATACTCGAGCGTCGATTTACCAATGCGCGGACCAGGGCCGCTGACGATCGCCCCCGCAAGCATGGCCGTCCGTGCTGCGATCCATGATGTGTAGCCCGCGCCACGCGCAAAACGATCACATGGGTGCTCGATCCTCGCTGCTGGCCCGCAAAAAAGCCCGGCGGCACTCGCGGTGTCGACCGCATCGATCTCGAAAGGCCGCTCGGCCGGGCTGGTGAGTTCAACGCGTAGCAGCTGCGGGGTCCGCTTCTTGTCAGTACCTGTCATTACCCTTCCTTGCGTTTTCAAAACAGATTCAACTGCCGTGGGTCGCGCTCGGGCGTTGGTGTCGGCTGCACGCATTGCCCTACCCGTCGCATTCGCGCGATCAACGGCACTCCGCAGCCGTCGACTGTCAGACTGAAACCGAACGCTTCGAGGTCATCGCGCGTCAGGTGCGGCAACGGCTTCCAAGACGGTCGCCAGCCACGCGCGCGCGTGCGCGCTAGCAGCTGGCGCTTGGTCAGGCCCGGCACGCACTCGCGCACGAACTGCGCGCAGGCCTCCGGCACCAACTCGGGTGGAAACGTTTGCGGTAATGCGAACGCTGCGAGCTGCAGGGTATCCGTCATCCATCCTCCGACCGAGGCGTGCGCCTCTACGTTATCCGTCTCTAATTCCCGGTGATTCTAAGCGACCGCCCGCGCGGGCGGCCACGTCAATCAATGCATCCTGTATGCCTTCAGGCCAACGCACGAAACGCGCTCGGCCGGCTTCAGATCAAGGTAGTCGTACAAACTATGCAGTGCGTTGACCGCGGTACGCGTGTCGCGCCCATGTATTCCCGCCATATAGCGCCACGGCGGCCGATCTCCGGCGTCTGGGGCGACGCCAATATCCATCGCGTGCGGCGCAATGGCCGTAACGCTTGAAACCAGCTGGCAAATTTCTGTCGCCGTCTGACTGTCACGTTCTGCCAGCAGCACCCCATTACAGAGTCTGACTTCCACGGTGTAAGTAGCCATTTCTGCCCCTCCGGCGTCACTTCTCGCATGCGAGAAATTCGGCTTCCCGAATCCCCCTTGGTTGAACACTGGAACATAGACACGTTTGTTTTTGTGATTACATGCTAGGTACGCGTCAATAGTTTGTCAACCGTTCATGGCAAATTTTCCCAACTTCTCGCATGCGAGAAATCTCAGGGGTTAAGGGCGATCAGTGCCGCTGCGGGGCTTGCCACTCGCCGCATAATGCCTTACCATTGACTCATATGTAAGGAGATCGACATGGCAGAAGCTACTCTAACCAGCAAGGGACAAGTCACCATCCCGGCCGATGTGCGGCAGGCGCTCAGCCTTTCAACCGGCGCCAAACTTGTCTTTACGCTTCTCGACGACGGCACGGTAATCCTGCGCGCGAAAACACGGCGGCTCCATGAACTCGAGGGCATGCTTTCGACGACGGCGCCGGCGGTTCCCATTGATGCGATGCGGCTGGGCAACTCCTGATGCCAAGCCTCGACACCAATGTCCTCGTACGATGGTTGACCGCTGACGATGATGTACAGGTTGGAACTGTCCGCCGGCTGTTTGCGAACGCACGCGATCAAGAGGGCGCGTTCTTTGTGCCGATTACCGTCATGCTCGAGCTCGAATGGGTTCTCCGCGCTCGGTATCGGTTCGACAAGGATCAGATCATCACTGCGCTAACCGCCTTGCTAGAAACCCGCGAGTTGGCATTCGAGAGTGAGGCAGCGCTTGAGCGCGGGCTGCATCTTTACCGGGTGCACGGCGGTGACTTCGCAGATTGTCTGCACATCGGCCAGGCGGGCGCCGCAAATCGGGGGCCGCTGCTGACCTTCGATCGTCGTGCTGCTCGAATTCCCGGCGGCCAGATCCTGGAATTGGGCGACGCTGGGTAATGTGAATTCAACGCGCCAAGAAAAAATCCCGGCGCTAGGCCGGGATCAAGTTCCAATGTTCGACCCCTCAACGAGAGGCGAAACAGTTGGCATTGTAGCAGTCGAGCGTGGTCAGGAATACAAGGGTTTTTGAGATGACGAGACCGAGCGAACAAGCGGATCAACTGACTCCGGATGGCCTCCTCGAATGGCGCCAAGGCTATCGCAAATATCTCGAATCGCACGGCGTTCCGTCGGATGCTGCGGCGGAAGTTGCGGCCAAGGTTGCCTATCGGGCTGACCTTTACCCGCTCGAACAGACCGAGGCCCCCTTGTCGACCCAACTCGAGCTGTCGAACGCGCCGACCACGCCTCCGACGACGGGCAAGAAAAAGGGGAAATCGGCCGAGCCCGCTACCATTCCTAGCAAGCCGAAAAACACGCCGACAACTAAGCGCGAGGAACGGTTGATCTTGACCGGAGCTGAGATCGCGGGCGAGCGGCCGGACGACGATGATAGGGGCTACATGCACTCGATCATGTGCCAGGTCGGCTTACCGCGCTCTAAGGTGGACGGCACGTCATTCGAGCGGCACTCTGGCGGCGCCGCACTCCTTGTGGAAGCGGGGAAGCTATGGGACGGGAAGCAATTCGTACAGCAGCCCATTCCCTACGGGGCAATGCCACGCCTCATGCTGGCATGGATGAATACGTATGCCGTTCGCTTCAACTCGCCAGAGATCCCTGTCGGCGACAGTGCAACCGACTTCCTGCGGATGCTGGGCCACAAGAATATCAACGGGGGGGAGCGCGGGAGTTACACGACGTTCCGCAAACAAGTCCAAGCTTTGTCTGCTTGCCGCATGACCTTGGGCTTCAATGCGAACGGGCGGGCTCACACTTACGAGGGCAAGCCGATCAAGCACTTTGATGCATGGCTTTCCCCGACAGATGAGAAGCAGCGCCCCCTTTGGCCTGGTACGGTGACGTTCTCGCAAGACTACTACGAGACACTCAAAGACCACGCGGTGCCGCTGGACCTTCGCGCATTCATGTCTCTCAAAGGGTCCGCTCTCGATCTCGATGTCTATACCTGGCTCGCCCAGCGTCTGCATCGAATCGAAGGCAGACCAGTCGTGCTGTACTGGGCGAACCTGCGCGATCAGTTTGGTCAAGAGTATCAAGGCAAAGAGGCCGACAAGGACTTCAAGAAGAAATTCCTGCCGTCCTTGCGGCGAGTGCTTACCGTCTACCCCGATGCCAAGGTCAAGCAGGTGACAGGGGGCGTCATGTTGATGGCCTCTCCGCCGCCGATTCCGTACAAGGGGACGTAGCGCGCGGATCTATTCCATGCCGAATCGGACCCCCCCTAGGGCAGTTGTGGATAGGTGTGTGGAGCACTGAACTTGTCCACGCCGAATCGGACCCCCTTGCTCTGCCGAATCAGACCCCCCGCTTGACCAAATCCATGCCGAATCAGACCCCGTATTCCATGCCGAATCAGACCCCCCCTAAACCGATAGGTGTTTACCGATAGGGTTTACCTATATGTCTTACCGATAGTTAGGGCCGTGGATTTGTGGACAATGCGCTTCGCGCACCGGCCATCGCCCGTGGACAACCGCAAGCGGTTGTCCACCGTCGACGTCCTTTGACCACAAGCTCCACCGCCCCTCCGCTCCGTATGGACAATGCGCTACGCGCACCAGCCCGCACGCGGGCTTTTGTCCACACTTCGCTCTTTCGATCACGTTGAGATACATTCCCCCATCCTCCGGCTCCGGTACGCTGGGTGCAGCAACGATTTCTCGCATGCGAGAACCAATAACAGTTGACAAAGTATTTACGTGGAAATAAAGTGACAACACAACATCAATAACCTATTTCCAATGTTCAACCCGAATTTGTGAGGTCGACTATCCATGCGAGCAGATCACAGACTCAAGAAGCTGGCGGAAGCTGTCATGATGACTCTGGCAGTTGGCAACCAGAAGGGCGGTGTCGGCAAAAGCACCTTCAGCGTTCACGTTGCTTTTCGCGCGGCCGAACTTGGCTACCGCGTTCTTCTGATCGATATCGACGAGGGCGACATCTCCGAAGTATTCCCGGAGATTGTCGAAGGTGACGATACCGAATACCTGAAAGCAAGCCACTTGTTCACGGGAGAAATCGACGGCCGGCGCCCGCGCCAAGTTCACGAGCGGATTTCCCTCATCGAGGCTGACGTCGACGTGCTCGATGTGGACGATATGCCACTCGAAGTCATCGAACGACCGCGGGCATCGCTTGCGGCGCTGGCTGCTGATTACGACCTTTGCATTATCGATACCCCGCCGAATCTGCAGCGCCGCATGCTCGGTGCACTTGCCGCATCCGATGCCGTTGTGTCGCCGTTCAATATTTCGCCGTTTTCGTTCGCGCGTATGCCGAAGCTGCAAGCCACGATCGCCGGCGTAAAGTCGCAATACAACCCGGAGCTGCGCCACCTTGGCTTTCTGCCGAACATGGTCAACAGCAAGTCGGTCAATGAAATCGAAGCGCTGCCGGAACTTCGTGAAGCCTATGGCGAGCTGATTTTCGAAGAGGCGATCATTGCACGCGCGTGCGTTGCGACCGCACTGGCTCAAGGACGTGCGGTGTGGCACCACGCACGCAGCGGCAACCAGCGCGCGGCGGCGAAAGAAATGCGCCAAGCGTGCGACGCCGTCCTGGCCCGGCTTGGCCTGAATTAACGGAGCCCGACCATGAGCGCATTCGGAAACAAGATCAGTAAGCTTTCGCAAATCCAGAAACAGGGTGCGGCAGCCGCCTTGCCGGGCGAGCGCATTGAGGAGATCGACCCGGAGCTGGTCGATTGCGAGAAGCAGATTCGGAGCAAGGACAACCCCGGCTTCACGGTTGAGTCGTTGACCGAGCTCGGCAACGACATGAAGCGCGACGGCCAGCACGAACCGGCTGTGCTGCGCAAGAACCCGAAAAAGCCCGGCCGGTATCTGATGGTGGCCGGCGAGCGCCGGTGGCGTGGTTGCAAGATCGCAGGCATCAAGCTTAAAGCCGTAGTGCGCGACATGGATGACGACCAGGCGCGTCGAGTGCAGCGCGCCGAGAACATCCAGCGCGAGAACTTGACGCAGCTCGAAATCGCGGTTGCGCTGCGTGATGACAAGCAACGCCTTGGCACCTTGGAAAAGGTCGCAGCCGAGTGGAACAAGGGAATCAACTGGGTGTCCGAGCGCATCAAATTTCTCGAGGTTGTCGAGGCGGACGGGCACGCGAGCGAAGCAGTAGCATCGGGCGTGACGGCAGACATAACAGCCGTCAATGATCTTCACCGGCTTGAGAAGGCCGACCCGGTCGCTGCCCAGGCGGTGATCGATCAGGCGAAGGCAGATCCCAGCACCAACGTGCGCAAGGCTGTGCGCGACAAGCTGAAAGACGCGAAGCCGGCCAAAGGGAACGCCGGGAAAGGAGTTTCTCGCATGCGAGAAACTCAACTGCCCAAGGCTAAGCAAGCGGCGCCCGCTGCTGATATGGCCGCAGTGGTCGCGACCGCGACCGCGCAAGCTCAGGTACTTTGCGACCAAGTTGGCGTTCTATCCAAGCTACTGCAAGAGCGCAGGGACGTGTTTGGTTCGTTGGCCGACGCAATGCAAAGCGTTGTGAACGCACAGGTCGAACTGTCCCGTACTCGACACGCGCTCACAGCGCTGACGAAGCCAGAATAAACCCAGATCTCGGCGGCTGACATCGGTAAGTCAGCCCAGCCGCCGACATAGCACAAGAGGCGTAC
This sequence comes from Burkholderia sp. SCN-KJ, assembly GCF_024656005.1. Taxonomy (NCBI): domain Bacteria; kingdom Pseudomonadati; phylum Pseudomonadota; class Betaproteobacteria; order Burkholderiales; family Burkholderiaceae; genus Burkholderia; species Burkholderia sp. SCN-KJ. The sequence goes on along the minus strand of NZ_JANKOG010000033.1, from coordinate 2,115 downwards.
ATGCAGCCATTGACCGACACGTACCGTTTGCCCGAAGACGATTTCGGGCGAGTGGCGGCTCAAACGCGGATGAAAGAGCGAAGCCTACAGGTCGCGCGCGAGGTTTTGGTTGAGGGGAAGGGATTGTCGGAGGTTGGCGAACGGCATGGGATGAAGCGACAGCAAGTGCTGGCCATTCGGGATCGGTTCTTCGCCGAATATTTACGGTCGTCAATGTTCCCGCCAAAGTGGGTTAGGGCGACGGTGTGTGCTCCGCAAGACATGCTCGATAAGTTCATGGCCGAAGTCGAGCAAGAGCGGATCAAGTATTTCTCACAGAAGAGTTGAGGTGTCCCTCGCCGAGTTCTCGCATGCGAGAAATTAGGGCCATTTCGTCTAACAATTAGTAACACACTGCTTACTTTGCATTCTTTAGTATCGTTCTGGCACTAGTGGTCAAAATACGCGAGATTGGCAAACGTTTGCGTGGGCGAGGATCCGCGCACAAATTTTTAGGTGGGTTGAACCTTCATGGAAATAGTGGACGTGGGTGCGCGGTTGTATCTCCGCTTCGGCACGGAGAATCCATTCTGGATTGTTACGCAAGATAGCAATGTAATTCGATTGGGCGGATCCCGGTCAGCACTCAAAGCGTCGGCTGCGTCGGCGTTGCTACCCGCCGAATCGCTCGAATCTGTCCGGGATTTGGGGGACGAGCTTGGCAAGATTCCCTGTTCGATTCAGATCGATGGCAAGCCGATTCCTGCCTTTTTGTTTGGCAAGCGGTTCCCGGATAACGCCTGGCGCGGGGTCTTGTCGACGAACCCGGGCTACCAGGCAAGCGACAGCATTGTTTCCGAGCTGTATGTGCCACGACAGAGCAATGTCGTGCCGTTTCCTATGTCTCAGAGAACGTAGGACTGCGGCGCATTATCGATAAGCGTTTGAATAAGTCAGTTGGTGGTTGCATGGGCGAATCAAATTTTCAAAGTCTCGATGATTATCTTGGCACGTCTAGCCCTATCTGGAAGCTGTCGAACTCCAGCGATGAGTTGGTACTGAGCGCGACCGGTGGCGACACGGAGCGCAGTGTCCGGGTCAAATTGAAGGCGAGGCAGGTGACGCAAATAAAGCGCCTGACAGGCGCTACAGCGGTCCTGTTTTTGGACGTTCAGATTCTCGGTCGACCGGTGCGCTTACACCTTGTCGGGAAGAAGATCACAACGGCCGATTGGGCTGGCGTTGCGGCCGCACTCGGAGATCCCGAGGCAGTTGCTCAAAATTCTATGCAGGCGTTGGCTTTTGCTGAGGAAATTGTTTCCGAAGTGAACTCGATCGTCGTCGTGCTCGATAAAACGGGGACGATACGTCGTTTCAATCGCAAGGCCGAAGAGTACACCGGCTGCAAAGAAGAAAACGTGATCGGTGAAAATGCGCAATCGTTGTTTATGTCCCCCACTGAGGGGACACAGTCGCTTCGAAACATCGAACGGTTTTTCGATGAGGGTAGGCCCTACGACGTCGAGCGGGTTATCGAGACCGCGCAGGGCGCCCGGCCTTTCCTGTTCAGGAACAGATTTATAAAATCGAAATCCGACGCGTCGACCGAATTTATCGTCTGCTCGGGGGTAGAGATTGCGTTCCCTCGTGGCGCCCTGGCGGCCGAGGACGTCGATCCCGCACCGACGCCAGTCGTGGACGAGACGCACTACCTCGGATTGATGAATCGGATTATGGATTGGGCGGCTATCGTCGACGGCGCGCGCACGCTGCTCGAGAAGCTGGAAGAGGGGAACGGAGATCCCCGGTCGTTGGCGAATGCAAGGCGACTCGCAGCCAGCGCGGTTCGAGACGCATATACCCTCTATGACGAGCTCGATGCGCAGCTGGCGCACTCGCAGATTGTCCCCTCGTCGCGCCGAATCAACGGCGCCTAAAAGCACCAGCGCGAAGTCTAGCCCGGGACGCCATTATCTGGCATCGGCGGCGGACTTCGCCCCTCCTTCCGGGCATCCGCAAGTGCCTCCGCGTATTTCTGTACCCGTAGCATGTCCTCGTCACTCAGCGGGTACAGCCATTCGGGCATGGGTAAGCCTCCATACGGTTGCCCCTTGTTCAATGCAAGCCAGACCGGGC
>NZ_JANKOG010000032.1:0-55844 GCF_024656005.1 Burkholderia sp. SCN-KJ | reverse complement strand
ATTCAGGTTGCTCATTTCGAATTCCCGTGGTGAAAGGATTGACAGGGAGAAAGGACTGCGGACGTGTTACTGAGCCAGGTAATCGTAGACGACTTCGCCGAGGCCGAGTGTCAAATCCGCGACGAGGTGGCGCGCTTCGACGATCTCGAGCACCGGCAGGTCGGCCACCGGCGCGAGTGCGTGCGGTGCCAGTTCGAGCGACGCGGGGCCCGTCCACGCGCCCTTCATCCTGATGTCCTGCATGTAGTAGCGCACCAGTTCGCACACGCGCGCGGTGCCGTCGACGTGCGGGATGATCTTCAGCAGGAAGTTCGGGCCGGCGAGGCGCTTCGTCTGCTCGTCGATGTCGAGTTCCTTGTGCTTGTAGCCCATCGTGCCGGTCGCGACGCGCACCTTGCCGTAGTCGAGCGTGCCCAGCAGGTGGTCGGTGTTCACGTGCAGCGTGGGCGACGCGAGTTTTTTCGGGAAACCCCACAGCTCGCGGCCGCCGGCGATCGGCGGGTGATCGTCGAGATACATCGCGAGCGTGTAGCCGCCGGCCTGGCCGTTGTACTCGACGGGGATCACCTGGCCGCTTTCCGTGTAGTCGCCGAAGCCGGTCGAATCGGCCATGCGAATGAATTCGTAATGGACGAGCGGCTCTTTGACCTGCAACGGCTCGGGCACGATTTCACGCAGACGGTCCGGATCGGTGCGGTACGTGATGATCAGAAACTCACGATCGACGAATCGGTACGGGCCCATCGGAAAGGCCGGGCTGGTCAACGGCATCGCAAACGCTTTCGATCGGACATCGCTGGGTTTCATGCGGACTCCTTGTTGTTGATCGCTTCGTGGATGAGTGCTCGTAAGCTCGTAATCCTATGCCTGTGCGTTGCCGTTGTGCGATGCCGCATATGGAATTAATTGTTGCCGATTTCGAATGATTTGCGACGCAAATATTGAGACGAACGGTGCAAACGGCATGGCGCGCGTGAGCGGTCCGATACTCGCACGGGTCGGTGACGCCACGATGTGAAAAAGGTGAGCCTTTACGGGAGCGCAGGTGAGCTTTTACGGGAGACGGTCGCGCGTGAATGTGACAATTGTATGAACTTGTGTTGCAGTGCAGGCTCTAAGTGCGTCGCACGCGGGCCCCGATCCTGGTCACCGGTCGCCCGGCGCATTAAGCACTGCTTAAGCGAGTGAGCACTAGCATCGCTTGCATCCGACCGGCACCGCCGGTCCCGTCACGACATCCCACGCAACCGGATTCATGCAGAACCTCAATCTCACCCTGTTTTCCGCCTTCAATGCCGGCGCCGCGCCGCACCCCGGCGTTGCCCGCCTCGCGATCTTCGCCGCCGACTGGCTCGTCTATGCGCTGCCCGCGATGCTGCTGCTGACCTGGATCTTCGGCGAACGCCCGACGCGCCGCCAGGCGATCGAGGCCGGCGTCGGCACGTGTGTGGCGCTGGCGCTTGCGCAGGTGATCGGGCATTTCTGGTTTTCGCCGCGGCCGTTCATGGCCGGAATCGGCACGCAACTGATTCCGCATGCGCCGGACAGCTCGTTTCCAAGCGATCACATGACGTTTGCCTGGAGTCTCGCGGTCGGCATGATGCTCGCCGGTACCACGCGGCTGACCGGCGTCGTGATGGCCGCGATGGCCGTGGCGATTGCATGGGGGCGTGTGTATGCGGGCGTGCACTGGCCGTTCGACATGGCCGGCGGCGTGCTGGTCGGCACGGCCGGCGCGCTGGCCGCGCACCTGTACGGACAACGCGTGGTCGAGCTGCTCGAACGGATCGGCGATGTCGTGCACGCGGTGCTGATGGGGCGCGAGCGCACGCCCTGAGCGGCAGGACTACGCGGGAGAAGTGCGGGCCGGACGCCGTCAACCGGGCGTCTTGGCCGCTTCCGCCGAAGCGGACGGGCCGCCGCCCGCTTCATGCAGTTCGGGCGTCTCGCCCGGATGCTGCGCGGCGTCACGTTCGAGCGCGCTTTCCTTCAGGATCGCGCACATCGCGACGAACAGCGCGAGCACGACGACCGCCAGGCCGCAATAGCCGGCGATCTTCAGGTTGCGAAGGAAAGGCGAAGCGTGGCTTTCTCTTGTCATGACCGGGCGCTCCTGGGCGGGCTGCGGCGGCTGTCGCCCGACAGCGGCGTCGCAGACATAGATATATACCAGCCGCCCCGCCGATGCCAAGCCCGCCCATGCGCGGGCACCCGTTCGCGTCAGTCTTCCAGCGTTTCGTGCACGGCCGTCGCGCCGCGCTTCCAGTAGGCCGCCGCGCGGATGCGCGACTTGTCGACGCCGCGCTCGCCGGTCAGGTGCTGACGCACCGCGCGCATCGATTGCGCTTCGCCTGCCGCCCACACGTAACCGTCGCCGGAGGACGGCAGCGGCAGCTCGCGCACCGCATTCAGCAGCAGGTCGCCGTCCGCGGCGTCGGCTTCGGCGCGAAAGCGCCAGATTTCATGCACGTCGGCACGCGTATCGAACGCGATCTGCGCGGTGCGATCCGCGACTTCCAGCACGACCGCCGTGCGCGCGCCGGCCGGCAATTGCTCGAGACGCCGTGCGATCGCCGGCAGCGCCGTATCGTCGCCGATCAGCAGATGCCAGTCGAAATCGATCGGGACCACGAACGATCCGCGCGGGCCGCCGATGCCGAGCCATTGGCCGACGCGTGCCTGTGCCGCCCACTGCGATGCGGGGCCCGGATGGTTCAGCACGAATTCCAGATCGAGTTCGCAGGCGGCGCGGTCGAAACGGCGCGGCGTGAAATCGCGCGCGACCGGCTTCGGTTCGCCTTCGGGAAACTCGGGGCCGTTCGCGCCGAGCGTCGGCATCGCGGGGCGTTCGGCGCCGGGCGGCGGGAAGAACACCTTCACGTGATCGTCGAACGACGACGATTCGAAATCCGCGAGGTCGGGGCCGCCGAGGGTGACGCGCAGCAGGTGCGGCGTCACGGCGTGCACGCGCACGACCTGCAGCAGGCGGAACTTGAGTGTATGGCGCACGCGCGTGACGGCACGTTCGGAGGGGTTCTGCATCAATCCGTACTCCTTGGGTTTTGACGGGACGGCGCGGGTTACGCGCCGGTGCCGCCTTCGATTTCGGCCGTCGCGCGGCGCATGATTGCCGCGATGCGCCGCTGTTCGTCGGCATCGGCCGCGCTCTTGTGGAGCAGCGCCCGCTTCAGTGCAAGGCGGGCCTCGACGAACTCCGGCAGCCAGCCGGGCTGCGTGTCGTCCTGTGCCTCGCTGCCCGCCGCCTCGCCGGCGAATGCGCGACGCATGAATTCCATCTTGCGAGCGAGGTGCGTGAGGCGCGCGAACAAGGTGTCGACGCGTTCGCGCTGTGCATCGAGATGCGCGCGGCCGGCGTCGGTCAGCGCATAGCGCTTGCGGTTGCCTTCCGCCTGCGATGCGACGAAGCCGACTTCGTCGAGATACGTGAGCGCCGGATACACCATGCCGGGGCTCGGGCTGTAGAAGCCGTTCGAGCGCGTATCGAGCGCCTTGATCAGTTCGTAACCGTGGCTCGGTTGCTCGGCGACCAGCGCGAGCAGCAGCAGCTGGAGATCGTCGGAACTGAATTGGCGGCCGCGCGGCATGCCGTCGTCGCCGAAATCGCCAAAGCCGCCGCGTCCGCCACGGCCACCGAACGGGCCGCCGCCGAACGGATCGTGGCCGCGCCGATGGCGGCCGATCAGTTGCCAGACACTGGTGTACCAGTCAGGGCCCGCATGCGCACCATGACCGTCGCATCGGGCATGGCCGCGGGAGGAGTTGTGTCGCATGATCGTGTCCTATATGTCGTAAAACATATCTAAAGATATATATCGAAAGATAGGGTGTCAAGGAGGATTATTGGGGGCGGATGTTGAGGAGGAGATCGATGCAGGTGTCGGTCAGCTCGCTCGCCGGCATCACCGGTTCGGCGTCGGGCGGCATGCGCATCGCGCTCGCCCCGATGTCGGGCTTGTTCATCGAGGGCGCGCGGGCCGCCAACATTCCGATGGACGTGCCGCACCGGGTCGCCGCGATGCCTAGCGGCGGCATGAACACGCAGCCGCGCTCGAGGACGCCGGATTCGACGTCCTGCGCCTGCCGCTGTTTCAGCAACCGGCATCCGTGGTGGCAGCCGCGCACGCGCATGGCGCCGATATCGTGGGTATTTCGTCGTTGTCGGGCGCCCACCTCGAGCTCGTCGAAGGGCTGCTCGACGAACTGGCATTGCATCGCGCCCGGATTCCGGTGATGTTGGGCGGCATCTTTCCGGCCGCGGATATTCGCCATCTGAAGGCGAAGGGCGTCGCGGCGACGTTCGGGCCCGGCACCCCGCTCGATGCGATCGCCCAAGCGCTGTGTGCATGTATCGACGCATGAGTCGTTCCTCGAGAAGTTCAGGGTGCGGTCGGAACGAGGTCGAGAGGAACGGGTGATCGTCGCCGATGCGCCGATTTGCGTGACGCTCCGCACCGCGGCCAGCTGCGTGGATGGGTCGACGGACGGACGCTTCGAAGAAGCGCCCGGCGGCAACCGCCACGCGCTTCAGTGTCGAGCCGTCGCGCCGTCCGACTGACGTGTACGCGCGTCGACCAGCCTGACGAGGCAGGCCAGGCTGTTCGTATACGGCACCTCCACCCCGGCCTTGCGAGCGGCCTCGACTACCGCGCCATTGATCGCTTCGATCTCGGTACGCCGGCCGGCCAGCACGTCCTGCAGCATCGATGGCCGATGCGTACGATGATGGGCGAGCGCATCGCGCACATTCGACGCCACGTCTGCTTCACTTGCCGAAATGCCGAGTGCACGCGCGACGGCCATCACCTCCGAGACGATCTTCAGCGCCAGTTCTTCCCCGTCGGGAGTATTCGTCAACTCGCCGACCGTGCATTGCGTCACGGCACACAGACTGTTGAGGGCGGCGTTGAATGCAACCTTCTCCCAAATCGCGGCCCAGACGTCGGGATCGACATGGCACGAGAGGCCGGCGTCATTCAATGCATGCACGGTCTGTTCGAGCGCGCTCGTATGCGTGCCGTTCGCGTTCATCAGCCGGATCGTGCCCTGGCCATGCGAGCTGACGGCGCCAGGCTCCGACTTGTCGGCGGGCCACGTGGTCACGCCGACCATGACCCGGTCGGGCGAGACGGAACGGGCGAGCCGTTCGGCGTTCCCCAGGCCGTTCTGCAACGACAGGATGACGGTGTCGGGGCCGAGTACGGCGCTTGCGGCAGCGAGTGCGGCGGTCGTATGCATCGTCTTCGTGAAGACGATGACGAGGTCGACGGGCTTGCCGGCCTCCTCCGGCCTCAGCGCGACGAGATTGCGCACGATTTGCTCGCCGAAATCGGTCGAAAGCCGCAGGCCGTGGCTGCGAATCGATGCGAGATGAGCGTCGTCGATGTCGAGCAGGCTGACCGAATGCCCCGCAAGCGCGAGGCGGCCGCCAAAGAACGAACCCATCGCACCGGCACCCAGAATGGCGATCTGCATGGCGTGCTCCTTAGAACGGATCGTGGTGGAGAGTGGTCTGCAGGGTAATCCCCCGCAAGTCGGTGAATTCCGCGACACCCGCGCGGCCGCCGAAGCACCGGAAGCCGCTGCCCCGCTTGAGCGGGCCGAATCCCGACCAGATCGGGAATGCGCGGGCCGCGGCGTCCACCGCTGCGTCGGCATCCTCGACGCCGTCGTCGGCGGGCGTGCGCGACGCTACCTCACCGTCGATGAGCATCGACACTGTCTTCATCGTTTGTCTCCTGGATTTTTTCGACGCCGATGTCCTCGGCGAGACGGGCTTCACTCAACGCGTGCAGCGCGAAGGCGACCGACATGCGCTCTCACCCGGACCGGGCGCAAGCGCGCGCGGCGGAAACTGCCGGGGCGCCTTGCGGCGGGAGGCTGAGCTCCATTGAAGTCTCCTGTCGTTCAGTACGGTTCTGGTGAACGCATTATCGAAACATCAGGAAGAATCCGAAATTGCCGATTTCACAAAAAGGCATTACCTTCAGGCATGACTTTCAATCTCCAGCAGCTTCACGCATTCGTCACGATCGCCTCTGCCGGTAGTCTCGGGCGCGCGGCCGAGACCTTGCACGTCACCCAACCGGCCTTGAGCCGCGCGATCCGCCGGCTCGAAGACGAGGTGGGTGCCCCTTTATTCGAGCGCCATACGCGCGGCATGCACCTGACGGCGGTGGGGGAGGCACTGCTGCCGCACGCGATTCTGTTGCAACGCGAGGCGGAGCAGGCGCGTGAAGAGATCGACGCGATGCGCGGGCTCGCACGCGGGACGATTCGCTGCGGTGCGGTAGGCAGCATCGCGAGCCTCGTGCTGCCGCTCGCCGTGAGCGGCGTGTTGCAGAAGTGGCCCAATTTGCGCGTTCACGTCATCGAAGGCGTCTGGGATCGTCTTGCCGAGGCGCTGGTGCAGCGCGAAATCGATCTCGCACTCAGCATGGTGATGCCCGACACCGAAGAGATCGTCGCGATCGAGGACTGTCGCTGGGAGGACAACAGCTACGTGGTGGCGGCGCTCGATCACCCGCTGCGGGCAAAGCCGGGGATCACGCTGGCCGATACGCTGGATCAGCAGTGGGCGATCCCGCCGCGCGGCACCGCGCCGTTCGAGCACATGCAGCAGGTGTTCGTCGCAAACGGGCTCGGCTTGCCGAACGTCGTGGTCGAAACCCGATCGATCACCGTGCTGAAGAGTCTCGTCGCCCGATCCGGTTTTCTGAGCTGGATGGCCGAACCGATGTACGTGACGGAGAGCAAGGCGGGGGTGTTCGATACGCTCGAATTGCCGGGGGTGGTCGGGCGGCGCACGTTGACCGCATTTCGGCGTCGGCACGGTTTGTTGCCGAGTCCCGCCGTCAAGCTGCTCGAACAGTTGCGGCAATTGACGGCTGAACCGCGCTAGCGCCAGCGGTTGGACACATGCACGTCGGCGTTGCGCTTCGAGAAAAAAAAGTCGGCGCCGACCGTGAACCGATTTTCGCTGAAATCCATCTCCTGCCGAAGGATCCGCCCGAAGGCTCAAACACGACGGGTGACGGATTGGCTCGTGTTGCCTGCCGGACGTCGATTGTTGCCGGTTGGACAACGCGGTGTGTGCGTTCCCGACGCTACTGGCGTTTGCCTCCCCCTGACTACAATCCGTCTCACGTTCGGTTGAAATGCGAGCGAAACCAGGCGAGCGAAATTCGTGGCCGCGCTCGTGAGTCGCGCCGCGCCGAGCGCCTCACCCACTTGACCAACAGGACAATCGAAGATGAGCGAAACGACCCGCAATGTGCAGCCGGTTACCTCCGGGCTCGGCAAAGAAGGATCGGGAGAACTCGTGCCTTCCCGTTACGCCGTGCGCGTGGGTAACGTCGACGTCGTGCTGATCAGCGACGGCGTTCTGCCGCTGCCGACTTCCACCATGTCCACCAACGTGAGCGAAGCAGACCGAAACGATTGGTTCGACGGCCGTTTCCTGCAACGTGACATGTTCGACTGGGCACTGAACATCGCACTCGTGCGTAGCGGAGAACGCCTGATCCTGATCGACTCGGGCGTCGGCGACGGATTTGAATACTTCACGCGCGCAGGGAAGTCGGTGATGCGGCTGGAATCGGCCGGCATCGACCTGGCTGCGATCACCGATATCGTGATTACGCATATGCACATGGATCACGTCGGCGGGCTGAACGTCGATGGCGTCAAGGCCAAGCTGCGTCCGGACGTGCGCATTCATGTATCGGCCGAGGAAGTGGCGTTCTGGAAAAATCCGGATTTCAGCAAGACGGTGATGCCGGAAACGGTTCCTCCCGCGCTCCGCAAGGCAGCTTCAAAGTTCGTGGAACTCTATCGCGAAAACATCGTGCAGTTCGATCGGGCCGTGGAAGTTGCAGCGGGCGTGTCGGCGCGCGTGACGGGGGGGCACACGCCGGGGCACTGCGTGGTGGATGTCGCATCGAACGGCGAGAAGCTGACGTTCGTGGGCGACGCGATTTTCGAAGTCAACTTCGACAATCCCGACTGGCAAAATGGCTTCGAGCACGATCCTGAAGCCGCTGTGGACGTACGTATCTCGCTGTTGAACGAAGCAGCCGAGACCGGCGCTCTGCTGGCCGCGGCACATGTCGCGTTCCCGTCCGTCGGTCATATCGCAAAGAGGGGGAGCGGTTTCAGTTTTGTGCCTGTTCTGTGGGACTACTGATTGATTTTTTAATGTCGACGGCCGATGCGGAAGGAGTCCGTACTTCGTCGGGCGAACGCACACAAGCGAGCAAGGTGATCTGGGCGGGGTGGCATGCGCGCCGGCACCCTGGCAGCGCAAGTGTCGTCTCGTCTCGACCCGCTCGGCCGGATCGTTCTCGCCTCCTGCAGAAACGCCCTCCTTTTCAATGGAGCACACCTTGAGATTCAACTTCTTTACGCGCTCGACCCTCTGCTCTGCAATGCTCTTGTCGATCGTGCCGACGATCGCTGTCGCGGGCGCGTTCTCCGTTAAAGTCGATGGCCTGAACCGTGGCCGGTTCGTGAACGAACAGGTATACGGCGGCTTTGGCTGCCACGGCGACAACGTCTCGCCACGCATTTCGTGGTCCCATCTTCCTCACGGAACGAAGAGCGTCGTCGTGACCATTCACGACCCCGACGCCCCGACAGGCGGGCTGGGCTGGACGCATTGGGGCGTCGTCAATATTCCGGCGTCGGAGGCGTCGATCGAAAAAGGCGCGTCCGGCAATCCGAAGCGGATGCCTGCGGGGGCCATCGAAACGCTGACCGACTTCGGGGCGGCGAAATACGGCGGGCCTTGCCCGCCTCAGGGGGAGTCGCACCGATACATCGTCACGGCATCGGCGCTCGCCGTGCCAAGCCTCGACGTGAACGCCACATCGAGCCCGGCCCTCGTTGCCTATCAGATGCACGGAAAAGTGCTTGCGCAGGCACGCTACGTTGCGAAGTATCACCGGGCGGCGGAGTGAGTGCCCTGGCGGGAGGTCAGCGCAGCGACATCCCGCCGTCGACATTCAGGTTCACGCCGTTGACGAAGCTCCCTTCGCTGCTGACGAGAAACAGTGCGGCGCGAGCCAGTTCTTCCGGGCGGCCGAAACGACCGAGCGGGATGCTGTCGGAGACGGCCGCCTCGAATGCCGGTCGGTCAACGGATTCGATACCGAGCTTGGAAAGAATGGGCGTGTCGGTGGGACCGGGACTGATTACGTTGACCCGGATGCCGCGGGTATTGAATTCGAGCACCCAGCTGCGGGCAAATGCTTCGATGGCGGCCTTCGTTCCCGCATAAACGGCATGGCCGTCGAACACTTTGGAACTGGCGATCGAACTCGTCAACAGGATCGCTCCGCCGTCGCGCATGTGGGGCGCAATCTTTTGCACACCGAAGAACACGGCTTTGGTATTGGTGGCGAAATGATCGTCATACAACTCGACGCCCACCTGGCTCGACGGTGCGATCGTATTGACGCCGGCATTCGCGACGTATATGTCGGCGCCGCCGAACCGTTCGGCCACCAGGGTTGCGACGCGATCGTGCGTTCGAAGATCGGCGAGATCTCCTGTCAGTCCCGTCGCGCGATTTCCGAGTTCGGCCACGGCCGCGGTCACGGCCTCGGAGCGACGGCCCACGATGACGACGTTTGCGCCTTCCTCGACGAACAGCCTTGCCGTGGCATACCCGATTCCACTGTTGCCACCCGTAATGACGGCAACCTTGTTTGCGAGTCGATTCATTGAAATCTCCGTTGTTTCGCGCCGATCTGGCGTATGGCGCCAATATAGTCCGGGGAATTCGAGCGCTGTAGTCATGCAACGGAACTATCAATTTTGCCGAAGAGTCACGAATGGCATTCGAGAAATTCAGCGGTCTTCCAGCGTTCGTGAGGTCGGTCGAGGCAGGATCGTTCACGGCCGCAGCACGGTCGCTTGAAACGACGCCGTCCGCCGTGTCAAGGAGCGTCGCAAGGCTGGAGAAGCGGCTCGGCGTAACGCTGTTTCAGCGGTCGACGCGGGCGTTCGTCCTGACGAGCGAAGGGCAAACATACTATGAGCGCGTTGCGCCGCTCATGCGAGGTCTCGAGGATGCGAGCGACGTTCTGACGACGCCTGAAAAAGCGGTAGGAAAGTTGCGCGTGAGCCTTCCAGTCGATCTGGGGCGGACTCTACTCGAGCCGATCACGCGGGAATTGATGGGCAGCAATCCCGAATTGTCACTCGAAGTCAACATCAGCGATCGTCACGTCGATGTGATCCGTGAGGGCTTCGATATCGCCATCAGAGCCGGGCGCGCCGTCGATAGCAGGCTCTATGCGCACACGCTGATGAGCCTGCCGCTGGTGCTCGTGGCTTCCCCGAACTATCTGCACAAGCATGGTATGCCCAACGGAAAGGACGATCTCGTTGCGCATCTTCATGTGCGTTACAAACTCGACGGACGCGTCGTACCGATCGTTTTTGCCGACGGAACGAGCATCCCCATCGATGGCATATTCGATGCCGACAATGGTGATGCGATGAGAGTGGCTGCATTGAACGGACTCGGTATCGCCCAGATTCTGAGAACGGCAGTACAGCATGATCTCGATTCCGGCCGATTGACGGAAGTGCTGCCTGACGTGAAGTTGAGTGCGGTGCCGGTCATTGCGTTGCACGCATTCGGAAAAGGTTTGCCCGCCCGCGCGAGAATCTTCATCGATTTCGTCTCGCAACAGCTCGCTCGATCCAGATAGCGCGAGAAAGAACATGGGCCGACATGAATGAGACGCTCAAATTTGGCCTGCGAGACAAAATCGTCGAGTGATTCCTGTCGAAATGCGTGAGGTGCGGATATTCGGCCAGGCGTCTGCTCCGGCGTCAAAATCTCGATGGCCGACCGCGTTCATCTTCACGCCGCAATCCCTCACATCTCCTGAGTTGGTCCGGGCGAGGGCATGTTCCGACGCGCGGATTGGTGCTGTTTGAACAACACCGTGAGCACTTCTACGTAGCTACCGCCAGGTTAATGGCCGTCCTACGATTCCCGCCATATCGAGCAAACATGATCGCGAGTTCCAATCTCCTCGTGAGCGCGTGCTTGTATCTGAAATTCGCCAACGGCGCGGCGGGTTCGTCTGGCCGATCGATCGGCCGGCATGACGATTTCTTCCACAACAGGAGCATATTGCATGAAGCCTGATTCTCACCTGTCTCCCGACGATGCCAGCCGTCGAGGTCTGATGCTGGGCGGTGTTCTGGCAACCGTCGCTGCCGTTGTACCGGCTGCAGCGGACGCAACGACTGGGCGCTTGTCGAAGTCCACTGCGGTTTCCGGCGCGGGGAGAAATCAATCGGCGGACAGGATCATCACCAGGGACGGCGTCGAAATTTTCTACAAGGACTGGGGACCGAAGGACGCTCCGGTAGTCACACTCAGCCACGGCTGGCCCCTTAGCTCGGATAGTTGGGACAACCAGGCATTTTTCCTTGCGTCGAACGGCTTCCGGGTGATTGCGCATGACCGGCGTGGGCATGGAAGATCAAGCCAGCCGTGGGACGGCAACGACATGGACCACTACGCCGACGACCTGGCTGCCGTCATTGACAGGCTGAACCTCAGGAACGTGACGGCGATCGGCTTTTCGACCGGAGGGGGCGAAGTCACGCGGTATATCGGCCGCCATGGTGGCTCGCGTGTGACGAAAGTCGGCCTGATTTCGGCCGTTCCGCCGTTGATGCTCAAGACTCCAGCCAACCCGCAGGGCGTACCGATAGAGGTTTTTGATGCCATCCGTTCGGGGATGGTTGCTGACCGGTCTCAGTTGTTCAGGGAGATTGCCAGCGGCCCGTTCTATGGCTTCAACCGTCCCGGCGCCAAGGCGTCTCAGGGAATGATCGACTCGTGGTGGAGCCAGGGAATGATGGGGGGGTTCAAGAATACTTACGATTCAGTGCGGGCATTCTCGGAAACGGACTTTTCTTCGGACCTGAGCAAGTTCGACATGCCGACGTTGATCGTGCACGGGGACGACGATCAAGTCGTGCCGGTCGACGTCGGCGGGCGCGCCACGAAGAAACTGGTTCCCCACGCCATTCTGAAGATTTACAAGGGGGCGCCGCACGGTTTGACCGAAACGCACAAGGCGCAGCTCAACCAGGACCTTCTTGCGTTCCTGCGTAGTTGACCGGGACAAGGACCTGTCGACCAGGGGCCGCCCGCCGCATTGATTGCGCAATGAAGCCGGTGACGGGCGTTCCTGATGATCGGTCCGAAACCGGGAACTTCGAATGAGGCGTCGGTGGTCGATCGCTTCAATATCCAAACCGCGAGCCCGCATGGACTGACACCGCTTCAGAGTACGTGGCACCTTGCGGGCGAGTGGCGGCGCTTCAAGGAACCGGCATCAGGCACCGTCATGTATCGACGAGACACCCGGCAACGTCAGGATGAACGTGCAGCCTTCGCCCGGGCGGGTATGCAAATCGATGTTGCCGCCATAGCGCTTGGCGATCGTCTTCACGAAAGCCAGCCCGAGACCGGCGCCCGACGGGTAACGAGGCGGTTCGACTTGCAGGCGTTGAAATGGCTCGAACAGACGTTGTTGGGCTTCGGCCGATATGCCGGGCCCGTGGTCTGCAACGGAAATGGCGTAGCCATGTTCGACGCCGGTCAGGCGCACGGTTACCGTCGCATTGCCAGGACTGAACTTGATGGCATTGCTCACGAGATTGACGACCGCGCGCATCAGCAGGAAGGGTTCCACGCGTGCGATGCAGATCTCGTCCCCGACGTTCACGTCGAGCCGGATGCCGCGCGCTTGAGCGAGTGCCCACAGTTCGTCGATCGCATCGAGTACCACGCTGCCGATATCCGTTTCCACCAGTGACCAGGTCGGTGCTTCGGCGCGCGCCAGCAGAACGAAGTCGTCGGCCAGTGCCAGCGTACGGCGCGCGTACGCGGCAATTCGATCGAGCAGGTCCTTGGCGGGCGGGGCCGGTTCAGCGGCTCGCTGAAGATCGATCAATGCGAGAATCGATGCCTGAGGCGAGCGCATGTCGTGGGAAATGAAGTGCAGCCATGCCTCCCGGCGCCGCTCCGCCAGACGAATCTTCGTCACGTCGAGCACGAACCCGATCGTTCGCTGGGTCACGCCGTCTTCATGCTGCGGATAGGCGGTGGACTGAACCCATCGAATCTCGCCGTTGGGCTGAATGACGCGATACTCGACGCGATAATCCCTGCCGAACGAATTGAATTGCTCCGCGGTCCGAGTGACCTTCATCGCCTTGTCGACGTCGTCCGGATGAATCAACGCGCGAAACTGGTCGATCGAGGTAATCGCCCTCCCGGGAGCGTGGCCCATGATTCGATGCCAGTTCTCGTCGCAGTGCAGTGTGTCCGATGCGATGTCGTAGTCCCAGATTCCCAGTCCGCCGACGCGGGCCGCGATGGCCAGCCTTTCTTCGCTTCGCCGAAGCAGATCGAGCGCCACGCGCTCGCGCGTCACGTCTCTCGAAACACACAGAATGGCGGTCGTTTTTCCATCGGCGTCCAAGATCGGCGTCAGCATGTTGTCCCAGTATTGAACGTCGCGCCCCGGACGCTCGCTGCGCCCGGGAAACCTGCCGAACACACCGTTCCTGGCGGATTCGAGCGCGACATTTCCGTCGGGCCACACGTCTTCGGGCAGGAGCGGCAGCCACGGCATACCGAATCCCGAGTCTTCGTCGACGCCCAGCGCCTGGCATCCGGCGCGGTTCATGTGCAGCAAGTTGCCTGTCGGCGAAATCAGTTTGATGCAGTCGATGCTGATATTCAGCATGTCCGTCTGTATCGACGTGTGACTCTTCAGTTCGATTTCCTTGGCCTTCAGGTCATGGATATTCGTGCAAGTGCAGAGCCATCCGCAGTCGACACGGTGAAGGTCGACGGTGAACCACTGGTCGATGCCGTGGGAACCCGCCAGCCGGCACTCCAGCGTTTCGTGTACCGAGCCGGATTGCGCCGCGTGAAGTGTCGACTGGGCGGCGCATCGGTGCTCCGGATGGATCAACTCCGTCCATTGGAGTCGATACGTGGCCTCGGCGGAGCGATCCGCGTAGGCAAGCCATGCATCGTTGATGCTGACGACCCGCCCGTTCTCGTCGAAATGGCATGCCGGTGTCCGAAGGACATCGATCAGGCGGGCAATCCTGAGACAGTCGGGGCGTGCAGCGGGTGTTTCGTCGGGCGAAACAACAGGAGATTCCGTCTTCGAACGTGTGGGGGGCGCAAGGTCCGGGCTCTCTACGTTGCATGCGCAAGAAATTTCATTTTCAAGACGAAATCCATTCATGTTTGTTACATTCCATGCATCGCTGACACGCTTCCAGAATGTCAGACATCAAATGAAGCATCAATGGGTAGACAGCACTATGGATTGGCACCGTAGTAGTGCATATTATTTTCGAGTGGCGGTATCAGGTGAAGATGCGGAGATCGTCGAGTGGAAGTTGGGCCTGATTGGCGCTCGTGTTGCACATAGTGTCGGATTCAAGCGTCGCATTGAATGCTGATCATGTTGAATGACATGTGCGGAGGCCGGACGGGGCGATACGCATGGTGTCGCCGATTTTTTGCAGTAACGGACCGTCGGCCCGACACGCTGGAATCGCAAGTGGACGATCGCATGTGCGTTGGCCGACGTCGTCGAACGGTGCCGAGATGACACGAATGCACGTGGTGTCGACACCGGGCGGCGATGCCAGGCTGCGGATGATGCATATTTCCCCGGGGCACGCGAGCGTCGCCCCCGAGATCGTTCATCGAAGCCGCTGCAGTTCGCGGTGATCCCGCTTCACGCCTCCGAAATACCGCGACACGCGACGCGATACGCGCCCGGGCTGCATCCGAACCGTGCCTTGAACGCGCGCCCGAAATGCGTGATGTCCGAGAAGCCGCACGCGATCGCCAGCTCCAGCAGGTTGCGGTTGGGATCCGCCGGATCCTCCAGCGCGCGCTTGCTCGCCTGCAGCCGGTATTCCTGGATCAGGCTCTGCGGCGTCCGCCCGGTCGCGGCCAGCGCGCTGTACAACGTGCGCCGCGACACGTTCAGCGCACTCGCGAGCTTGTCCGGCGACAGGTCGGGATCGCTGTAGTGGTGCGACAGATGGATTTCCGCATTCATCCGCAGCGTCGCGCTGCGCGCATCGGTGCCGCTCAGCGAATCGCTCGCCTCGCGGCGGATCACCGAATCGAGCAGCATCAGCGTCGACTGCTCGAAGCCGAACAGGCTTTCCGGATCGTTCGGCACCTGCCCGTCCATCAGGTAATGGATCGATTGAAGCGCCAATTGCGCATTGCCGAGGGTTCGACGGACCTGCACGCCCGCGCGCTCCACGAACCAGCGCCACATCGTACCGCTTCTCGGCGGCGTCAACGCCGCGACGAAGCGCGACGCGTTCGCCGATTCGATCATGTACGGCTGCGTCGCATCGTAGATCACCCACTCGCCGGGATTGACCGTCGACGCCGCGTTGCGCTGCGTGACGCGGCTTTGTCCGGCGATCTGGAACAGGATCTTGTAGCAGTCGCTGTCGGCGCGCGACGCGAGCGAGCGGTCGCGATCGACGCGGATCGCGGTGGTGTCGACCTCGGCCATCCGCAGGCCGCCGACCGTGGCAACCCGCACCGACATCCGGAACTGCGGGCCGGTGTCGTGAAAGACCAGCGGCAGGAAGCTGTCCGCGATCAGGTCGCGCAGATTCGCGTTGCTGTTGCTGGCGTCGACGACGAGTTCGTGTGCCATTGCCGGAAGAGGGAGAGGGCCGGGGAATGCGTCGAGCTTAATGCATTCGGCGTGGACGCGGGGGCGAAACGCAATCATCGTCGGCAGCGGCGACTTTCAGCGTCAACGGTGGTTTCCACAGGGAAACCGCTGCGTCGCACCGTTCTGCACGCTGAAGCCAAAAGTGTGCACGCAACGCCGATCAGCGTGCGCGACGCGTCCCTAGAATCGAAGAGCGGCCGGCAAGTCGGGCCTTTCACTCAATTCGAATTCCGGAGGGACACAGATGGCACGGGTACGGATGCTGGACGAAGTCAGCGCGTTTCTCGCGCGCGAACACGGTCACTACATCGACGGCCACGCTGTAGCCGGCCGCGGCGAGCGGATCGACGTGCGCGATCCGTCGACGCGTGCGGTGATCGGCTCCGTCGCGCAGGCGACCGACGACGACGTCGAGGCCGCGGTCGCGTCGTCGCACCGCGCGTTCCGCGGCGAGTGGGCCAGCCTGACGCCGGCCGATCGCGAGCGCATCCTACTGCGTTTCGCCGACCTGATCGACGCGCACGGCGAAGAGATCGCGCAGATCGAAACCGCGCAGTCGGGCAAGCTGATCGGGCTGTCGCGCGTGATCGAAGTCGGCTGGTCGGCCCGCTGGCTGCGCTATTACGCGGGCTGGGCCACGAAGATCGCGGGCGAAACGCTCGCCCCGTCGTTCCCGAGCATGAACGGCGAGCGCTACACGTCGTTCACGCTGCGCGAACCGCTGGGCGTCGTGTTCGGGATCATTCCGTGGAATTTTCCGGTGATGATCCCGGTATGGAAATTCGGCGCGGCGCTCGCGACCGGCAACACGGTACTCATCAAGTCGTCCGAGTTCACGCCGCTCACGATGTTGCGCATCGCCGAACTGGCGACCGAAGCCGGCCTGCCGCCCGGCACGCTCAACGTGATCAACGGCACGGGCCAGGTC
The DNA here is from genome assembly GCF_024656005.1 of Burkholderia sp. SCN-KJ. NCBI lineage: Bacteria > Pseudomonadati > Pseudomonadota > Betaproteobacteria > Burkholderiales > Burkholderiaceae > Burkholderia > Burkholderia sp. SCN-KJ. Next base: position 39,125 of record NZ_JANKOG010000032.1, on the reverse strand, counting down.
GGCGCGAAGGTGATCCGCGATCCGCGCGTGGCGAAGGTGTCGTTCACGGGGTCGGTGCCGACCGGCCGCATCATCGGCGAGGAGGCCGTCAACGCGAACTTCACGCGCTTCACGCTCGAACTGGGCGGCAAGAATGCGGCGGCGTTCCTGCCGGATACGCCGGTCGAGAAGATCCTCGACGGCATCGTCGAAGCCGGGTTCCTGCATAGCGGGCAGGTGTGCGCGTCGGCGGAACGCTACTTCGTGCATCGCGCGAAGTTCGACGAGGTGGTCGAGAAGATGAAGGCGCGCCTGGACAGCTTCCAGCCGGCCGACCCGATGGACGACGCCGGGATGATCGGCCCCGTCTGCAACGAGCCGCAGTTCCGCAAGTGTCTCGACGCGTTCGAGCTCGCGCGCACGGAGGGCGACACGATCGTCACCGGCGGCGGCGCGTATGCGCGCGACGGCTTCTACGTGAAGCCGACGATCGTGCTGCCGCGCTCGCTGGAATCGGCTTCGTATCGCAAGGAGATCTTCGGGCCGGTCGGCGCGTTCGTGCCGTTCGACGACGAGGAAGAACTGATCGCGATGATGAACGACACGCCGTTCGGGCTGACCGCGAGCCTGTGGACGAACGATCTGTCGAAGGCGTTGCGCTACGTGCCGCGGATCGAAGCCGGCACCGTGTGGGTGAACATGCACACGCTGGTCGACCCGGCCGTGCCGTTCGGCGGCGCGAAGGGCTCCGGTATCGGACGCGAGTATGGCTCGTCGTTCATCGACGCTTATACCGAGCCGAAATCGGTGACCATTCGCTTCTGACGGCGTAGCGCTAAGATGAAACCCGCCCGGCGTGAACCGGGCGGGCGTTTTCCGTTCAACGCCGACGTCAATCAGAACCGCGTACTGAACCCGATCCGCGCGACCGACTGCAGCGCGCCGCTCGACGCGCCGTTCGCATCCATCACGCCGTTGATCTGCGCGTTGCTGCCGTGGCTTGCACGCTGATGCACGCCCGCGACATACACCATCGTGCGTTTCGACAGCCAGTACTGGACGGCGGCCAGGAACTGGTGCGCATGCGCGTTGTCGAGCGTGTCGTTGCCCTTCATGTACGTGTAGCTCGCCCCGATCACCCAGACCGGCGACGGATGCCACGCGGCGCCGGCTTCCGCCGACCACGCGCCCGCGCCGTTCCACGCGTTGTGCACGGTCGTGAAGAGCGCCTTCGCCGTGACCGTGCCGAGCGTGTAGTGGGCGCCCGCGCCCCAGTTGCGCACGGTGGTGGCCGGCAGGCCGCCCGCCGCGCCGTACTTCTGGTTCGTATAGGCCGCGCCGGCGCCGAACGGGCCGTTGTCGTAGCTCGCGCCGACGCTGACCGTATTGTTCGCGCCGACCGATCCCGCGACGTTGCCGAAGCCGTACAGCGCGCCGAAGGTCAGGCCCGAGATCGACGCGCTCGTGTACTTCACGGAATTCGCGACGCGGTTGCTGCCCGCGACGCGATCCCAGTCGAACGCGCCGGTCGGGTTGTTCGGCAGCGCGAGCTTGTCGAACGGGCCGTTGCGAAAGCCGTACAGTCCGACGAGATCCTGCGCGATCTCGTTGCCGCTCGCGGCCAGCGCGTCGACCATGAACTCGTACTGGTTGCCGAGCGTCAGCGTGCCGTAGCGGTCGTTCTGCAGCCCGACATAGGCCGTGCGCGCGAACAGGCCGCCGCCGATCGTCGATCCGTTCGCGAGCGAGAACTGATTGACGAGCCGGAAGATCGCGCGCGTGCCGGCGCCGAGGTCCTCCTTGCCCTCGAAACCGAGCAGGTTCGGGAAGAAGATGTTGTCGTCGAATTTCGCATTGCCGTGGCCGCCTTCGTTGCTCACGTAGCTGAGGCCGGCGTCCAGCAGCCCGAACATCGTCACGCTGCTTTGCGCGAACGAGGCGGCCGGAATCGTGCAGGCCGCGAGGGCCAGCAAGGTCTTTTTCGTCATCTCCAAAGTGCTCCTCACATGTCCGGTCACGCCGGAATATTTTTGATGGGACTACTGATTGATATGAAGATAGTGAAACGTGCAACGGTCGATCGGGTCGAGCCTGGAAGCGGGAGCCGAAAACGTAAGCCGAAAACGGCACGCCGGCATTCCGACACGCGGACACCGGCGCACACCTCCTGCGCCGATGCCCGCGCGCGCCGGCGCTAGACTGTCGAATACCCGCCGTCCACCGGCACGATCGCGCCGGTGACGAACGATGCGCCGGGCGAGCACAGGAACAGGATCGCGTCCGCGACCTCGTCGGCCGTGCCCCAGCGCGCGAGCGGCGTGCGATCGAGAATCCGCCGCGACGCCTGCGTGTCGGCCATCAGCCCGCTGCTGAGCGGGGTGTCGATCCAGCCGGGCGCCACCGCGTTCACGCGGATGCCGCGCTCGGCCCACGCCTGCGCGAGCGAGCGCGTCAGTTGCGCGATGCCGCCCTTGCTTGCGCTGTATGCCGGGCGGTCCTTGCTGCCGAAGTACGTGTACATCGACGCGACGTTGACGATGCTGCCGCCGTTCGCCGAGAGTGCCGGCAGCGCGGCGTCGGACGCCCGCATCACCGAAGTCAGGTTCACGTTCAGCACGAGTTCGAACTGGTCCATCCGGTATTCGTCCGCGTGCCGGCTGATGCCGACGCCGTTGACGAGCACGTCGACGCGCGACAGCGAGCGGATCAGCCGTGTCAATGCTGCGTCGTCGGTCACGTCGAGCTCCACGCAGCGGATGTCGGGATGCGCCGGCGCATGCGGGCCGGCGGCATCGAGCCCGAGCGCGACGACCGACGCGCCCGCTTCCGCGAAACGCCACGCGGTGCGCGCGCCGATGCCCGACGTGCTGCCGGTGACAACGACGGTCTTGCCGTCAAACGACCAGGGGCGGTTCATGTTCGATGCTCCCGACGGTGTGAACAGGGCGCGCATGCCGGCGCGATGGCGCAACCAGGATCTTGATCTGCGCGCGATCGGCGAGCAGCGCGTCGAAGCCGTCGGCGACGGCATCCTCGAGCGAGACGGTGCGCGTGACGATCGACGTGAGATCGAGCGCGCCCGACCCGATCAGCCGCAGCAGATCTTCGTACACGTGCCGGTAGCCGACGCTCGCCGTGAAGGTCAGCTCGTCGTTGACCGCGCGGAACGCATCGAAGCCCGCATGCGGCATCAGGCCGACCATCACGAGGCGGCCGCCCTTGCGCAGCCCCTGCATCGCCGCCTCGAACGTGGCCGGCAGGCCGGCCGCCTCGAAGCTCACGTCGACGCCGAGCCCGCCCGCCGCTTCGCGGATCGCGTCGCGCAGCACCGGGGCGTCGAGCGAGCGCGCATCGAACGCATGCGTCGCGCCGAAGCGCGCGGCCGCCGCGAGCCGCTCGGGCGACACGTCGACCGCGACGATGGTCGTCGCGCCCTGCCGTTTCGCGAGCATGATCAGCAGCAGGCCGATCGGCCCGAGCCCGAACACCGCGCAGGTGTCGCCGAGCCGCAGCTCGCCGCGCCGCAGCGCGTGCAGCGCGACGGCCGCCGGTTCCATCACCGCGGCCTGTTCGAGACTGACGTCGTCGGGCAGGCGGTGCAGCATGTAGGCCGGCACGACCGCGAAATCGGCCATCCCGCCGTCGCCCATCAGGCCGGCGAAGCCCATCGATACGCACAGGTTGTACGACCCCGCGCGGCAATACGCGCACTGGTGGCAGTGATACTCGGGCTCGACCGCCACGCGGTCGCCGGGGACCAGCGTCGTGACGCCCGCGCCGACTTCGACGACGGTGCCGCAGAACTCATGACCGAGCGTCAGCGGCGCGGTGCGGCCGGACAGCGGATGCGGCGCGTCGACGGGAATCGCGTGCGGGCCGTCCGCGTATTCGTGCAGGTCGCTGCCGCAGATGCCGCAATACGCGACCGCGATGCGAACCTCGCCGGGCCTGGCGCGCGGCGTGTCGAGATCGACCAGGCGGATGTCGCGCGGGCCGTGCCATTGAAGTGCGCGCATGTCAGCGTCCTCCGAGGTTTTGCGTATCGAGACGGGGAGCGGCATCGGCGGGCGCGCGCTTGCGCAGCACCGCGGGTGCTGTTTCGACGAGGCCGAACGACAGCACGCACGCGAGGATCGCGCCGGCGGCCGACGTCCACATCGCGCACTGCAGGCCGTACTTGTCGGCCGCGAAGCCCGCGACGGTCGGCGCGACGAAGCCGCCGATCAGCTCGCCCGCGCCCATGATCAGGCCGAGCGCGCTGGCGATCGCGCGGGGCGGCACCGTTTCGGCCGGGATCGTCGCCATGAACAGCGTGAAGCAGCCGAGGCCGGTGTACGTGACGAACACGAGCGCGCCGAGCGCCCAGAGCGAATCGACGTGGATCATCACGATCGGGCAGACGGCGGCGACCAGCGCGAATGCGATCATCGTCGGCTTGCGGCCGATCCGGTCGGAGATCGCCGGCACCGCGAAGCCCCAGAACACCCATGCGGCGCCGAGGCACGTCATCACGACGCCCATGTCGGCCGGGGACAGGTGACGGCTCTCGACGAGGAAGACCGGCGCGAACGAGATGATCACGATGAACCACGTGAGGAAGAAGCAGCTGATCAGCACGCAGAGCAGGATGTTGCGTTCCTTCAGCAGCGCCCAGCGGTCGATCGCGGTGCCGCCGGCCGTCTGTGTACCGTGCGTGGCCGCGCCTTCGGCGTGGGCGTGCCGTACGCCGCCGGGCGGCACTTCGCGCACCCAGCGCCAGATGCAGAACGCGATCAGGAAGCCGGGAAGGCACGACACGTAGAACGCCTCGCGCCAGCCGTAGGCGGTCGCGATGCCGATCACGACGGGCGGGCCGATCATCGCGCCGAGCAGGCCGGCGGCCGAGCCCTGCAGCAGACCCATGTTCAGCCCGCGGCGGCTCGGCGTCGAGCTCTCGACCATCAGCGATTGCGACAGCGGCAACACGGGGCCTTCGGCGATGCCCATCAGCGCGCGGAACGCGATCAGGCTCGCGAAGCCGCCGACGAGCCCCGACAGCGCCGAACACACGGAGAAGCCGAGCACGGCCGCGATCAACAGCGGCTTGCGCGTGCCGCGCGCATCGGACCACGCGCCGGTCGCGGCGCCCGACAGCGCCCATGTGAGCGCGAGCGCGGACGACACCATGCCGAGCTGCGTGTTCGACAGGTGCAGTTCGGCCGACATGAACGGGAACAGGAACGACAGCGCGAGGCGGTCGAAGAACACGAAGCCGAACGTCATGAACAGGATCAGCAGCAGCCTGTTCTCGTACGTCCATGCGAGTTTGGGGGAAGGGCGGGATGTCATGGGCGGCCTCGTCGCGCGTCAGCGGAACAGCTTCTCGATCGCGTGCGCGCCGAGGCCGACCTTCTCGTAATGCGCCTTGCACATCGCGATGTACGAATGCACGTCGAAGTAGCCGTCGGGGTTGCCTTCGTCGTCGAGCCAGATCAGCGGGCCCTTGACGATGAAGAACGCGCGCATCGGTTCCGGATGATCGAACGCGACGAGCGTGTGGCCTTCGCCGGGCGTTTCATACACGAAATCGCCGCGCGTCGCGGTCCATTCGTGCTCCAGGTAGCCCCACTTGCCGGACAGCGTGTAAGCGAACACCTCGTGCGGGTGGTAGTGCCGGTTCACGAGCCCGGCTTCCTTCGCCATCAGGATGTCGCACCATTTGTTCTGCGACGGCGAGATCCACAGCGGCCGCGACGAAACCGTTTCGGTGAACGGAACGTAATAGCGCGCGTCCTCGGTCGCCGCGTTCGGGATGTACGCTTCCGGCAGCGCATCGGGCTTCAACGGATTGGCAATCGGCGCGATGTTTTGCCAGAATTCGGATACGGCTTGGTCGACCACGGTTCGTCTCCTTGTGGTTAGGTGTCGTGGGGTCGACTTTAGCCAGCCAGTGCGCGCCGCTCTTGACTGGGCTGGACGAATTGCTTGATCGGGCCGGACATCGCGGGCCGGACATCGCGCCGCACCTGTAATCACAAGAACCATCCCCCAATCCGTGCCGCTCCGCACGACAGGCGCCCGCAGGAGGCGACGTGACGAATTCGACCGTTCTTTCATGCACGCGCGGCTCGACGGCCGACGTGCCGGTGCGCGACCGGATGGACTACTGGGATGCGTTCAACGCCGCGACGCTGGTCGGCCTGCGCTGCTCGTCGCTGTCGCCGGCGGGGCTCGAGGTCGAGAAGACCGATCTCGCGCTGCCGGGGCTCGGCGTGGCCGACATCAGCGGCCGCGATCACGTGATCGAGCGCAGCCCCGCGCTGGTGCGCCAGTTGCCGAAGGAGTCGCTGTTTGCGTGCCAGATCCTGAGCGGTCGCGCGTATTTCATCCAGCGCGAGCGCTGCCTGCTCGCGGAAGCCGGCGACGTCGTCGTGTACGACACGCGCGTGCCCTATCTGTTCGGATTCCTGACGCCGATGCGGCAATTGCTGATCGATATCCCGATTGCCACGTTCGACGATCGATTCGACGCGGAGCTGGCGGCGCTGCCGCTGCGGATCGCGCCGAAACCGGGCGCAGGCGCGATGCTCGGCGCGACACTGCGCGCGAGCGTCGAGCGCTTCATGAAGGCGCCGGTCGAAGACGACGCCGCGCGCTTCGTCGAACACACGCGCATGCTGGTCGCGGAACTCATCGACGCGGAAGTGAACGGCGCAGGCGCATCGCGCGCGTCGCTGTCGTACCTGCTGACCGCGAAGCAGTACATCGCGACGCATCTCGGCGATCCGGAGCTCGGGCCGCAGGCGGTCGCCGATGCGGTCGGGCTGTCGTTGCGGCACCTGGGCCGGCTCTTCGCGGCCGAAGGCGAGTCGATCACGCAGCACATCTGGTCCGAGCGGCTGACGCATGCGCATCGCGAGCTGACCGACGCGCGCCTGCGCAAGACGAGCATCGGCGAGATCGCGTTTCGGTGGGGCTTCTCCAGCCAGGCGCACTTCAGCCGTGCGATTCGCGAGCGCTACGGTGCGTCGCCGATGGCGCTGCGCAGCGCTTGACGCTGAAGCAGCGAAACCGATGCCGGTGCGGCGCGTGGCTCACGCGCCGCTTTCGTTTTCATTGCATGCAGGTCGCGGCGTGAGCCGCTGCGTCACTCCGCAAGCATGAACTCGGCACAGCGTTCCGCGATCATGATCGTCGGCGCGTTCGTATTGCCCGATACGATGCGCGGCATCACCGACGCGTCGCAGATCCGCAATCCGTCGATCCCTTGCACCGCGAGACGCGGCGTCACGACCGCGGTTTCGTCGCTCCCCATCCGGCAGGTGCCGGTCGGGTGATAGACGGTTTTCGCGCGGCGCCGCACATAGTCGGCCAGCGCGTCGTCGGTCAGCGCTTCGGCTTCGCGGACGATGCGGGCGAGCGACGGCGCGCGGATGATCTTCCGCGCGAGCGCGACGCCGCGCACGAGGCCGTCGACGTCCGCCGGATCCGACAGTGCGCCGCTGTCGAACCGGATCGGCACGGCTGGATCGTTGCCGCGCAGTTGCACCGAGCCGCGCGAACGCGGCCGCAACAGGCACGGATTGATCGACAGGCCGTGGCCCGGCAGCGGTTCGCGATCGACGTCGCCGACGAGCGTCGGCAGCACGTGGAACTGGATGTCCGGGCGGCCGCTGCCGGTCGTATCGACGAACGCGCCGGATTCGACGACGTTCGACGTCAGAAGGCCCGTGCGGGTCAGCATCCATTGCAGCCCGTGTCGCAGCGCCTTCAGCCCGCGATCCTCGCCGAACAGGCTGACCGGCGCGTGGCTATGGCCGTAGATCGAGACTTCGAGATGGTCCTGGTAATTCGCGCCGACTTCCGGGCTGTCGTGCAGCACGTCGATGTCGTGCGCGCGCAGGTGCGCGCCGGGCCCGATGCCCGACAGCATCAGCAGCTTCGGCGTACTGAGCGCGCCGGCGGCGAGTACCACGTCGCCGCGCGCGGTGGCCGAGCCGGTCGCGCCGTTCTCCATCCGCCATTCGACGCCGGTCGCGCGCCGGCCGTCGAAGCGCACGCGGGTCACGCGGCAGCCGGTCAGCACGCGCAGGTTCGGGTGGCCGAGCGCGTCGGCGAGATAGGTGGCCGCGGTGCTGCCGCGCTGCCCGTCGAAAATCGTCGTGTGGTAGAAGCCGGCGCCGTGCTGCGCGGCGCCGTTGAAATCGTCGTTGTACGCGATGCCGGTTTCCTGCGCGGCCTTCACGAACGCGAGGCTCAGCGGATGCCGGAAGCGCGTGTCGCCGACCTTCAGCGGCCCGTCGGTGCCGTGGAACGGCTCGGACAGCCGCAGGTGCGACTCGGCGCGCTTGAACACCGGCAGCACGTCGCTCCAGCGCCAGCCCGTGCAGCCGAGCGCGGCCCATTCGTCGTAGTCGGCGCGCGTGCCGCGCACGTACAGCATCGCGTTGACCGAACTGCCGCCGCCGAGCGTGCGGCCCTGCGGCACGTAGGTCCTGCGTCCCGCCGCGCCGGCCTGCGGCTCGCTTTCGAACGTGACCGTGCGCTGCGTGCCGAGCACGCGGATGAACGTCGCCGGAATCCGGATGAACAGGCTGTCGTCCTTCGGTCCGTCCTCGAGCAGCAGCACGCGCCTGCCGGCCTTCACCAGTCGATGTGCCACCGTGCAGCCGGCCGAACCGCCGCCGACGACGATATGGTCGTACGTCTCCATCCCGCTTTGTCTCCTCGCTGTCAGGCGGCGGCACGAGCACCGCCGCGCAGGAAGCCAGCTTAGCGACGGGCGCGTGTCCCCGTTTGACCGGGGCGGACGCCGAGCTTGCTTCGCGCGGACACGGCGGGGCGCCGCGGCGGCTCATGCAGCTATTTCGTTGCGCTTACCGTTGGCCGTGGATTGCGCAGCGGGAGAACCCGGCGACGAGCGGCTAGCGCGGGTTGCCCGGCATGCGCGTGTCGCTCGGCGTCTCGCCGAAGCGCGCGCGATAGCTGCGGCTGAAGTGCGCGCTGTTGTTGAAGCCCCAGCGGAACGCGATTTCGCTGACCGTCAGGTGCTTCAGCGAGCGGTCGCGCAGGTCGGCGCGGCAGCGTTCGAGACGCCGCGCGAGGATGTAGCGCGTGAGCGGCATCCCTTCGATTTCGAAGATGCGCGCGAGCTGGCGCGGCGACAGGTTGATCGCGCGGCTGACCGACCGGGTGTCGAGATCGTCGTCGGCGAGATGGCTGTCGATGAATGCCTTCGCGCGCGACAGCGTGTGGACGGTCGACTTGGTCGGCGACGCGTCGCCGTCGCGCAGCCGCAGCATCGACTGCATCAGGTCGAGCATCGCGGCGGCGCGCCGTTCGCGCGCGGTGGGCATCGATTCGTGCGGTTCGGCGAGCAGTGCGTAGAGCTGCCGCGCGGCCCACGACGTGACGCCGTCGCCGCGGTCGATCTTGACGACGCTGCGATAGCGCCACGGGCCGACGTGCGCTTCGAACACGTCGCGCGGCACGTCGAGCACGGTCATCGCCATGTTCGCGGGAAAGCCGTGACCGTACGGCATCGACGTGTCGTACAGCACGATGTCGCCGGGCGCATGCTGGATGCACTCGACGTCCTGGAACGTATAGCCCTGCCCTTCGTGCATCAGGCACACGAACACGGCCTCGCGCGGGTCCGCGTGGATGTTGTGCGGCGTGCGCACCACCGCATGCCGGTTCGCGACGATGTCGCACACGCCCAGCAGCCCGAGGTCGCGCTTGCGCAGCGACGCGTCGATGCCTTCGGACGATTTGCCGCTGCATTCGATGCGCACGAGCGAGCGGGCGACATGGTCGACCCAGAAGTCGACGCGTTCGTCGCCGCGTACGGCGCGCGTCGAGATCGACACGATTCCCGTGCTGATGTCCGGCATGACGTTCTCCCAATGACCGCCCGAGCGGCGCAGTCTCGGATACGCCGGCGGGCGCGGTCAATCGGTGAAAGACCCGGGGCGGGCCCGGGATGCGCTTGCGGCGGCGCGTTGCGGCCGGATGTCCGTGTGAGTCAACGAATATGGCCGGGAAAGGCAAAACGTGCGGGCGTGTTCGGGGTATGTTGTTCGGTTCGGATCGAACGGTGAGGCGCGCAGATACTTCGTTATACGGAATAAAAGTCGCGTGCTGCCGGATCATCTCGTTGAAGCTGCGCGGTGGTCGAGTGATTCGCTGCGCGCTTCCCGCGCGCGCGGGGTGAGCGATGCCGACATCCCTGTTCGCGTCACCCGCGCTTCGCACCGGCGGCTTGAAGCGCGAAACGCCGCGATTCAAACCGTCATCTGCTTGTACGCGACGTCAGACCGCGCTGGCCGCGTCGATCTTCCGAATGTCCTCATCGTCGAGCCGCACACGGATCGCCTCGCCGAGCAGCGCGAGCTGTTCGAGCGACGTCGCGCTCGCGATCGGCGCGGTGATCGTCGGCCGCGCGATCTGCCACGCGAGCGCGATCGCGGCCGGCTGCGTACCGTGCTTCGCCGACACATCGTCGAGCGCCGCGAGAATGCGCAGTCCGCGCGCATCGAGATAGCGGGAGACGCGATCGCCGCGCACGCTCTTCTTCAGGTCGGCCTCGCTGCGGTACTTGCCCGACAGGAAGCCGCTCGCGAGCGCGTAGTAGTTGACGACGCCGAGCTTCAGGTCGCGCACGACCGGCTCGAGATCGCGCTCGTAGTCGGCGCGGTTGATCAGGTTGTATTCCGGCTGGATCACCTGGTACGCGGGCAGGCCGTCGCGCTTGCTGATGTCGGCGGCTTCGCGCAGGCGCGCGCCACTGTAGTTCGACGCGCCGATGATGCGCACCTTGCCCGCGTCGATCAGCGCCTGGTATGCGGCGAGCGTTTCTTCGAGCGGGGCCGTGTCGGCCAGATCGCGGTGCGAAAAATACAGGTCGATGTAGTCGGTCTGCAGGCGGCGCAGCGAATCGTCGGCGGCCTTCAGGATGTTGTCTTTCGTGAGGCCCGCACGCGCGTCGAGCAGGCCGACCTTGGTCGCGATCACGACCTGGTCGCGCTTGCCGGAACGCTTCAGCCACTTGCCGATGATCGTCTCCGATTCGCCGCCGCGGTTGCCGGGCGCCCAGGCCGAATAGACGTCGGCCGTGTCGATGAAGTTGATGCCGGTGTCGGCGAGCGCGTCGAGCAGCGCAAACGATGCGTTTTCGTCGACGGTCCAGCCGAAGACGTTGCCGCCGAAGGCGAGCGGGGAAACCTGGATGTCCGAGGTGCCGAGGGTGCGTAGTGCCATGTTGCTCTCCGGAATCTGACGGGTGACGGGTTGGAACGACGGGATTGGCCGGGATAAGCGTGACGGGACGGCGGTCGGGTGAAGCACGTTCGCCGTTGTCGCGGGACGCTGGAACATTCTCGCCGATCGACCGGATTCGTGCAGCGGGCGCGCGGCCGTGAAGACGGAGGAATTGCAGCGGACGGCGGACGCATCGTCCGCTGCGTGGGTCATTCGTGCCGCCGCGTTCGATCGGGAACCGAATTTTGTTGCGGCCGGGCGCCGCAACCGGAGAGATGGGCAGAACGGACCGCTTCGCCGGAGCGGAACGAAAAAAGGGCGGCAAGTTGCCGCCCGCGATCGATCATTCACGGAGGCCGTTATCGCAACTGCACGGCCGCCAGGAACAGCACCATGCTGCCGATCGCGCCGTCCAGCACGCGCCACGCGACGGCCTTGCGGAACCACGGCGCGAGCAGCCGCGCACCGTATCCGAGGCCGAGGAACCACACGACGCTGACCGACATCGCGCCGATCGCGAACGCCAGCCGCGTGCCTTCCGGCTCCCGCGCACCGGCCGTGCCGATCAGCAGGAACGTATCGAGATACACGTGCGGGTTGAGCCACGTGAACGCGAGCGTCATCAGCACGATCGCGACCGCGCTCTGCGGCGGCGGCGCGACGGCGTCGCCGCGCACGTCGAGCGTTGCGTGTCCCGGCTTGAACGCGCGACGCAGCGCGTTGAAGCCGAACCATGCGAGATACGCGAGGCCGACGTACAGCACCGCGTGGACGAAGGTCGGATAGCGTTCGACGAGGACCGACGCGCCGCCGACGCCCGCGCCGATCAGGATCATGTCGGACAGCGCGCACAGCAGCACGATCTTGCCGACATGCGAGCGCATGATGCCTTGCCGGAGCACGAATGCGTTCTGCGCGCCGATGGTGACGATGAGCGACCCGCACAGGGCGGCGCCGTGGGAAAAAGCGATCCAGTTCATGATGGGGAGCGGTGACGCAGTAGACGGGTGAATCGGTTGGCGCTAGTCTGCGGCCAGCTGCAACATAAGAGAAGCTAATTCACCTAATGCAGATTAAGGAAATCTAATGCTCGACTACGCATTGCTCGATGCCCTCGCGGCGGTGATCCGGCACGGTTCGTTCGAGCGGGCGGCCAAGGAGCTGAACGTCACGCCGTCGGCGGTATCGCAGCGCGTGAAACTGCTGGAGGAGCGCGTCGGCAGCGTGCTCGTCAAGCGCGGGCAGCCGTGCGTCGCGACGACGTCGGGTGCGCTGCTGTGCCGGCATACGGAGCGCGTGCAGTTGCTCGAGGCCGAACTAGGCGGCCGGATGCCTGCCTTGCCGGGCCAGATCGCGAGCGCATGGCCGACGTTGCGCGTGGCCGTCAACGACGACAGCGTCGCGACCTGGTTCATCGATGCGGTCGGGCCGTTCTGCACCGAGCGCGAGACCTTGCTCGACCTCGTGATCGACGACCAGGACCATACGGCCGCGCGGATTCGCGACGGCAGCGTGCAGGGCGCGGTAACAGCGCAGGCCGAGCCGATCCAGGGATGCCGGTCGACGCGGCTCGGGCGCATCCGCTATCGCGCGGTGTGTTCGCCGGCGTTTTACGCGCGCTATTTTGGTGCGGGCATCACGCGCGATGCGCTGCGCCGCGCGCCGTGCGTGATGTTCAATTCGAAGGACGGCTTGCAGGCGCGCTTCATCCGGCGCGTGACGCGCGCGGATCTCGATCCGCCGCAACACTGGATCCCGCACGTCGCGGGCTACCTGCGCGCTTGCGAAACGGGGCTGGGATGGGGGATGTGCCCGGACCGGATGGTCGATCGCCAGCTGGCGGCGGGCGAACTGGTCGACATGTCGCGCGGGCGGACCGTCGATATCGAGCTGTACTGGCAGAGCTGGCGCCTGTCGATCGGCTGGCTCGACGACTTCAGCGCGGCACTGAAGGCGCGCGCCGCGCTGTTTCTCGACTGATCGAGACGGGCGCGGCGGATCGTGGCGGATCGTGGCGGATCGTGGCGGATCGTGGCGGGCGGCGGCGCGCAGGTGACGCGCCGCGCGGGGTCAGACGTGGTGCAGGCCGTCGAAGTCGACGATCTGCACGAGGCGGCCGTGCATTTCGATCAGGCCGCGCTTCTGGAACTTCGACAGTGTGCGGCTGACCGTTTCGAGCGTCATGCCGAGGTAGCTGCCGATGTCCTCGCGCGTCATCCGCAGGTTGAATTCCGACGGCGAGTAACCGCGCTTCAGGTAGCGCGCCGACACGTCGAGCAGGAATGCGGCGACGCGCTCTTCGGCGTTCAGCGAACCGAGCAGCATGGTCTGCGACGTTTCGCGCACGATCTGCTCGCTCATCAGCTTGTGCATGCGCAGCTGCATCGTGCCGGCTTCCGAGCACAGCGACTTGAGCGCGCTGTACGGAATCACGCAGACCGAGCTGTCTTCCAGCGCGACCGCGGTGCGCGGGTGCGTGTCGTCGCAGATGCCGTCGAGGCCGAGCGCCTCGCCCGCCAGGTGCAGGCCGGTGACCTGCTCGCGGCCGTCGTGGCGCGTGGCGACGGTTTTCAGCGAACCCGAGCGCACGGCGTACAGGTTGTCGAAGGTGTCGCCTTCGCGGAACAGCGCTTCGCCGCGCTTGACCGGGCGTGCCGCGCAGATGACCGATTCGAGGCGGCTGAGCGCGTCGGGTGCGAGGCCCTGCGGCATGCACAGGTGCCGCATGGCGCACGACGAGCAGTGCGGGGCCTGGCGGGGCGCCCAGGTGCCTGCGTGGGACGGAACGGCGGGGCGTGTGGCGACGGGCGTCAACATGATCGTTTACTCCGGCATTGAATCGACGGAATCATTGTCCCACCGCAAGTTGCCGCTGTCGGGCGACAAAACGTCGCGACCGCGCGCACATGCCGCGCACCTGCCGCGGGCATCGCAGCGGCCTGCGTGCAGGCATGCCGCTGCGCGTGCGTGGTGCGCCGCGCACGCCGATGCCGACACCGCTCAGCCTTCCTGATCGTCCGTATGCGCGGCGGCCGGGATCAGCAGCACCGGCAGCGTCGCATGCCGCACGCACTGTTCGGCGATGCTGCCGAGCACGAGGCGGCGGAACCCGCGTCGGCCGTGCGTGCCGAGCACGAGGAGGTCGGCGCCGAACGCTTTCGCACCGTCGAGGATCAGCGTCGACACGTCGTTGAGCGACGACGCCTCGCTCGTCAGCGTCTCGCCCTTCACGCCGGCCGCCTGCATCAGCTTCTTGAAATCCGCCGCGAGCGCATTGCCTTGCGCGATGAGCTGATCGCGCAGCACGGACGGGTCGTAGCCCGGCACGTTGTAGTAGATCGCGGCGTTTTCGACGACGTAGAACGGCTGCAGTTCGGCACCGTGCTCCTTCGCGAGCGCGAGGGCGGCATCGAACGCGTGGCGTGCGGTGTCGCTGCCGTCGATGGCAACCAGAATGCGCTTGTACATAGTGTCTCCAAGTGGCGGATTGAACGGAAGTCGGCCGAACGGCCGGGCCGGCCGTGCGTCGCTGCGAGGCAGGGTAAACCAACGGCAGGGACTTTGCAGCGACGTGCCGGCGGTCGCGATTGGGCATTGAATCGCATCCGTATCGCGATGACGTGACTTCGATCAACGCAGATGCATCGACGTCGCGAAATCCCGCGTGCCGAACCCGAACCGGGCGCTGATATCGATTCCAGCGCCGCTTCTGAAGATCGCACTGCCTGCGCACCGAACGACCGGCCGGCGCGCGAACGCGCACGCCGATCCGCCGCCATCGGCCGTCGGCGCCCTTCAACCCGCCAAACGAACGACCGATTCAAACGCCGCGTGCGTTACCGCGGCACCGCGGTGATTTCGATCACCCGTTCCGGCCGGCGTCCGTGGCCGGGCGAGTACGCGCTGCCGTACATCCGGTGAACCGGGCCGTACGGCGCGTCGCCCGCGTGCGACGGCGCGTCGAACCCCTTTTCGATCACCATGTAGCCGGCCCGCAGCGCGAACGCCGGATGATTGCCGCCCGGCCGGCTGTCGAAGCCGGCGAGGCCGTCGCCGGCCTCGGGCATCGCGTTGACGAGCGACGCGTTGCTGCCCGTGATCTGGTCGGGCGGGAAGGGGCCGCCGCTCGCGAGACGCGCCGCCTCGCGATTCTTGCCGTCGGTGTCGACGGTGCTGTCGTGCGTGTCGTCGTTGTCGAGTTCGATGCTGCGCGGATGCGCGGCGTGCGCTTGAGCTGACGTTTCCATCACGGCTCTCCTGGCGGCGTAGCGCTCCGGATCGAAGCAAATCCCGTTCCGGGCGAGACGGGAAAAATGGTGCGCGGGCGATCGCCGCGGTCGCGTGGCGCGCACTGATTTGTCATGATTTATTTCAGCTAGAACACCCGTTTTCTACAGAGTATGATTCTTTTCCTGCGAAGCGGCGACAGGGGATGCAGTACGCGCCGACTCTGCCCGCACCGGGCGCCGCAGCACCCTTAGAGACGGGTAGCGAACAACAAGCAAAGGGACTAGAGGTGGCGGATTCATGCAAGCGACTACTGCCTTCACGCACCGCGGTTATCTGTTGAATTGCGCGCCCGCGCGCGCCACTGACGGGTCGTTCAAGCCCTACGTCGTGATCTCCCGATCGAGTGACGGGGAACTCGTCGCGAACCGTTTTTTCCCGAGCGAGCTCCAGTTCAACGACGAAGGCGATGCGATCGCGCATGCGCGCGACTGGGCCGTGCGATGGATCGACGCGAGCAGCGTCACGATCTGACGCCGTCGCGCGGCGGCAGCGGCGGCCGTCCGGCCGATCCCCCGGCGTGCCGCTGCCCGGCGAAAACGCGGTAATCTTGCGGAACCCGTCACTTTATTAGCGGCCGTGCGATCGCGCGCGGCTGCCTGCATTGGCATATGTCGACATCACCCGCCCGTCAGTGGGGCCTCGAAGAAATCGTTGCCGGCTTGCGCGAATCGCGCGAGGAACTTCACCGCACGCGTCATCCGCGCGGCATCCGCGAGCTGCCGTCGCGCGACGCGATCTGCAAGATCGTCACCGGCCTGCGTGCGTCGATGTTCCCGACGCACTACGGCGCGCCGGATCTGACCGACGAAAGCGTCGACTACTACGTCGGCCACACGCTAGAAAGCACGCTGCGGATCCTGTCCGAACAGATCCGCCGTGCGCTGCCGTTCCTGCCCGAGCATGCGGACACGCCGTTCGCGGAACTCGACGAACGCGCGTTCGAGATCGCGCGCGAGTTCGGCCGGCAGTTGCCGGCGGTTCGGGCGCTGCTGGTCAGCGACATCCAGGCTGCCTACGCGGGCGATCCGGCCGCGCAGCACATCACCGAGATCCTGCTGTGCTATCCCGGCGTGTTCGCGATGATGCACCATCGGCTCGCGCATGCGCTGCACCAACTCGGTGTGCCGCTGCTCGCCCGTTTCATCAATGAAATCGCGCACTCGGCCACCGGCATCGACATTCACCCGGGCGCGCAGATCGGCCCGAGCTTCTTCATCGACCATGGCACCGGTGTCGTGATCGGCGAAACCGCGATCATCGGCGAGCGCGTGCGCGTGTACCAGGCCGTCACGCTCGGCGCGAAGAGCTTCCCGGCCGATGGTGACGGCACGCTGGTGAAGGGCAACGCGCGGCATCCGATCGTCGAGGACGACGTGGTGATCTATGCGGGCGCGACCATTCTCGGCCGCGTGACGATCGGGCGCGGTTCGGTGATCGGCGGCAACGTGTGGCTCACGCACAGCGTGCCGCCCGGCACGAGCGTCGCGCAGGGCAAGGTCCGCGAAGGCGGCAGCGGCGAGAAGCCGTAACGCGGCGCGCGAACGGCGAAACTGTCGTTCGCGCGGCGAAGACGCAGGCGCAGCGAAGGCGCAGGCGCGCGCCGACACCCGCACACCGATGTGCCAAGCGGGTGCACGGCTGCCGCCGCACCTCCGGTTCGTCAGTGCTTGCCGGCCGGCGAGCGATGCTTGTAGAGCACGTCCTGATCGACGCGGATCAGGTTCTGCCCCGCATCGACAACGAAATCCACGCCGTTGTACGCGCTGCCCGTCAGCAGCAGGATCGCGCTCGCGACGTCGTCGGGGCCGGCGATACGCGCGAGCGGCGTCGACGCGCGGCTCGCGTGTTCGAAGTCGGCCTGCGTCTGGTCGTCGCTCGGCAGCATCAGCCCCGGGAACACCGCATTCACGCGCAGCACCGGCGACGACGACAGCGCGAGCATCTGCGTGAGGTTGCCGAGCGCGGCCTTCGCGACCGTGTAGCTGAAATGGTCGCGGTGGAAGTTTTCCTTGATCTTCTGGTCGACCACGTTGACGACGACGCCCTGCGTGCCGGCCGCGCGGGCCCGTTCGTAGAACGCGCGCGTGAGCAGGATCGGCGCACGGCAGTTGACGGCCCACGCCTGGTCGAATGCCGCGAGGTCGAAGCTCGGGAAATGGTCCTGCCAGAACACCGACGCGTTGTTGACCAGCACGTCGAGGCGGCCGAAGCGCGCATAGACCTGGTCGATCAGTGCGGTGATCTGCGCGGCATCCGACAGGTCGGCCTGCAACGCGACCGAATCATGCCCGCGTTCGGCGATCGCGCGGGCCGCCGCCTGCGCGGCATCGGCGGAGCGGTCGTAGTGGACCGCGGTGCGATAGCCGTGCGCGGCGAAATACTCGGCGAACGCGCGCCCGGCCCGGCGCGCGGCGCCGGTCACGAGCACGACCGGCGCGTGGGCCGCTTGCTTCGTGGACTGCATTACGTATTCGTCAGGTTGACTGAAGAAGGATTCGCGACGATCGACAGGAATTCGCGCCGCGTCGACGGATCGGTGCGGAACGTGCCGAGCATGCGCGACGTGACCATCTCGACCCCCGGCTTGTGAATGCCGCGCGTCGAGATGCACTGGTGCGCGGCTTCGAGGATCACGCCGACGCCTTTCGGCTGCAGCACGTCGAACAGCGTGTCGGCGATCTGCACGGTCATCTTTTCCTGGATCTGCAGGCGCTTCGCGAACGCGTCGACGAGGCGCGCGAGCTTCGAGATGCCGACGACGCGATGGTTCGGCAGATACGCGACGTGCGCGCGACCGATGATCGGCACCATGTGGTGCTCGCAGTAGCTCTCGAAGCGGATGTCCTTCAGCACGATCATCTCGTCGTAGCCGTCGACTTCGCTGAACGTGCGCGCGAGGATGTCGCGCGGTTCCAGCGCATAGCCGGCGAAGAACTCTTCGTATGCGCGCACGACGCGCGCCGGCGTGTCGAGCAGGCCTTCGCGGGCGGGATCGTCGCCGGCCCAGCGCAGCAGCACGCGAACGGCATCCTCGGCTTCTTTCCGGCTCGGCCGGGATGCGGCCGGCTCGGGCCGCGCGTTCTTTTTACCCATCTAGTCGCTCCATCGAATGCGGCCGCCTGCGGCGGCGCGGATATCCGGGCATTGTTTCATGCTTTCGCGGGTCGTGCGTGCGGCCTGTCGCACACCCTGCTTCACTTCGGCCACTCGTCCTGCTCGTCGTTGAACAGCGACGCGACGACGCCGCGCAGCCACGCGGTGCGCGGATCGTTGTGGAACTTGCGATGCCAGTGCTGCTTCAGGTCGAAGCGCGGCAGCGGCACCGGCGGCTCGACCGGCACGATGAACGCGTGCTCCGCCGCATACGCATAGCCGATCGCATGCGGCACCGTCGCGATCAGGTCGGTGCGGCTCAGGATGAACGGCAGGCTCATGAAGTGCGGCGTCTCGAGCACCGCGCGGCGCTGCATGCGCTGCTTCGCCAGGTATTTCTCGAGCACCTCCTGGCTGCGCCCTTCGGCGCGCACCACCGCGTGCCCGCATGCGAGGAACTGCTCGGCCGTGAACGGGCGCGCCTGTTCGAGCGGATGGCCGCGCCGCATCAGGCAGACGAACCGGTGTGTAAACAGACGCTGCTGGAAGAAGTTGTTGCCGTCGAGATCGGGGAAATAGCCGACCGCGAGATCGATCGAGCCGGCTTCGAGGCCGCGGCCGACTTCGTCGTGCGCGAGCGAGACCGAGCGCAGGTTCGCGTGCGGCGCGCGCGTCGCGAACGCCTGCAGCAGCTTCGGCAGGAACACGATCTCGCCGACGTCCGACAGCGCGATCGAGAACGTATGCGTGCTCGCCGCCGGATCGAAGTCGTGCGGCGCGACGAGGCCGCGCTCGATCTGCGCGAGCGCATCGCGCGCGGCCGGCAGCAGCGCGAGCGCGCGCGGCGTCGGCTCCATCCCGCGCGACGTGCGCACGAACAGCGGATCGCCGAAATACTCGCGCAGGCGGCCGAGCGCGGTGCTCACGCGCGGCTGGCTCACGCCGAGCAGGTCGCCGGCGCGGCTGACGTTGCGCGTGTCGTCGAGCGCGACGAGGTACGGAATCAGGTTCAGATCGAGCGTATCCATCACGGGAGCCAGTATCTTCAAAGCGTATACAACATATCTCCTGAATCGCGTTGCTGCATAGTCGGGAAAGCGCTCAAATGTGTTCCACGATTCGAATTACTGTTCAGGAGACGAACAATGCGCACCCAGGTCGCCATCATCGGCGCCGGTCCGTCCGGCCTTTTGCTTTCCCATCTGCTGCGCCTGCAAGGCGTGGATTCCATCCTCGTCGAGGCGCGTTCGCGCGAATATTGCGAGAATCGCATCCGCGCCGGCGTGCTGGAGCAGGGCACGGTCGACACGCTCAACGAAGCCGGCCTCGGCGACCGGATGCGCCGCGAGGGGCTCGAACACCACGGCATCGAGCTGCTGTTCTCGGGCCAGCGCCATCGCATCGACCTGAGCGCGCTCACCGGCGGGCGCGCGATCACCGTCTACAGCCAGCACGAAGTGGTGCGCGACCTGATCGCGGCCGGCGTCGAGCACGGCCACGCGATGCATTTCGAAGTGAGCGACGTTGCGCTGCACGACGTCGAGAGCGAGCGCCCGTTCGTCACGTTCAAGCATGCCGACGGCCGCGAAGACCGCATCGACTGCGACTACATCGCCGGCTGCGACGGCTTTCACGGCATCGCGCGCCAGACGATTCCCGCCGAGCGGCTGAACACGTTCGAGCGCGTCTATCCGTTCGCGTGGCTCGGCATCCTCGCCGACGCGGCGCCGTCGCTCGACGAACTCGTCTACGCGCATCACGACAACGGTTTCGCACTGTTCTCGATGCGCTCGCCGACGGTCACGCGCCTCTACCTGCAGTGCAAGCCCGACGAAGACCTCGCCGAATGGTCCGACGCGCGGATCTGGGACGAACTGCACACGCGCTTCTCGAACGACACCGGCTGGACGCCGACCGAGGGCCGGATCACGCAGAAGAGCGTGACGCCGATGCGCAGCTTCGTGTCGGAGACGATGCAGCACGGCCGCCTGTTCCTCGCCGGCGACGCCGCGCACATCGTGCCGCCGACCGGCGCGAAGGGGATGAACCTCGCGGTGGCCGACGTCCGCGCGCTGTCCCGCGCGCTCGGCGCCCGTTACCGCAACGGCGACGCGACGCCGCTCGAGCGCTATTCGGCGACCTGTCTCGAACGCGTGTGGCGCGCCGAGCATTTCTCGTACTTCATGACGAACATGCTGCATGCGTCGCCGGAGGACTCGCCGTTCGTCAATCGCCTGAAGTTTGCCGAGCTGAAGTACGTGACGCGCTCGCGGGCCGCCGCACAGTCGCTCGCCGAAAACTACGTCGGCCTGCCGTTCGACGACCAGACGCCCCCCGAGGGATCCCGCCTTGACAACGCGCTGTGCGCGACTCTATGATCGGCCATCGTTCGCTAACCGAATCTAGGTTCGAATAGCGAACAAATGCCGAAGGTCGACGACGGCCTTCGACGCGGCACGCGACACGCGCGTGTCCCCTCGACAGGCCGCGCATCGAGCCGCGGGTTCGTATCAGGAAGAGACATGGTCAACAAGATTTTCGAATCGCTTCAATCGGCGGTCGCGGACGTCCACGACGGCGCGACCATCATGATCGGCGGCTTCGGCACGGCAGGTATGCCGTCCGAGCTGATCGACGCGCTGATCGAGCAGGGCGCGCGCGGCCTGACGATCGTCAACAACAACGCGGGCAACGGCGAGACCGGCCTCGCGGCGCTGCTCAAGGCGAAGCGGGTGCGCAAGATCATCTGCTCGTTCCCGCGCCAGAGCGACTCGCAGGTGTTCGACGCGCTGTACCGCGCGGGCGAGATCGAGCTGGAACTCGTGCCGCAGGGCAACCTCGCGGAGCGGATCCGCGCGGCGGGCGCCGGCATCGGCGGCTTCTTCACGCCGACCGGCTTCGGCACGAAGCTCGCGGAAGGCAAGGAAACGCGCGTGATCGACGGCAAGTCGTACGTGTTCGAGACGCCGATCCACGCCGATTTCGCGCTGGTGAAGGCGTACAAGGGCGATCGCTGGGGCAACCTCGTCTATCGCAAGACCGCACGCAACTTCGGCCCGATCATGGCCAGCGCCGCGAAGGTCGCGATCGTGCAGGTGTCGGAAGTCGTGCCGCTCGGCGGGCTGAACCCGGAACACATCGTGACGCCGGGCATTTTCGTGCAGCGCGTCGTCGAAGTGCCGCAGGCCGCGCACGCGGCCGAGCTGGCTGCCGAACACGCTGCATCGCAAGCTGCCTGACCGAGGAGACCCGACATGAAACGACTGACCCGCGATGAAATGGCCAAGCGCGTCGCCCAGGACATCCCCGAAGGCGCGTACGTGAACCTCGGCATCGGCGTGCCGACGCTGGTGGCGAACCACCTCGATCCGAGCAAGGAGATCTTCCTGCACAGCGAGAACGGCCTGCTCGGCATGGGCCCGGCGCCCGCGCCCGGCGAGGAAGACGACGAACTGATCAACGCCGGCAAGCAGCACGTGACGCTGCTCACCGGCGGCGCGTATTTCCACCACTCGGATTCGTTCGCGATGATGCGCGGCGGCCACCTCGACTACTGCGTGCTCGGCGCATTCCAGGTGTCGGCGAACGGCGACCTCGCGAACTGGCATACGGGCGCGCCCGATGCGATTCCGGCCGTCGGCGGCGCGATGGACCTCGCGATCGGCGCGAAGCAGGTGTTCGTGATGATGGAGCACCTGACGAAGCAGGGCGAGAGCAAGATCGTCGCGCAGTGCTCGTATCCGGTCACCGGCGTGCAGTGCGTGAGCCGCATCTATACCGATCTCGCGGTGCTCGACGTGACGGCCGACGGCCTCGCGGTGAGCGAGATCTTCACCGACCTGTCGTTCGACGAACTGCAGAAGCTGACCGGCGTGCCGCTGATCGACGCGACGCGCAAGGCCGCGGCCTGACCGGCAAGCGTACCGGCGCGCGCGATCGCGCGCACGCCGGCACGCTTGGGTAGACAATAGGCGCACGCCGTTTCCCCAATCTGATGCCATGCTCGAAGACAGCGCCCGCCTGACCTCCCTCATTTGCGGCACCGAGCCGCTCAACCGGATCTGGTCGCCCCGCGCGACGATCCAGCGGATGCTCGACGTCGAGGCCGCGCTCGCGCGCGCGCTCGCCGCGCAGCAGGTGATTCCCGCCACCGCGGTCGTGCCGATCGAACGCGCGTGCGACGCCGGCCGGCTCGACGCCGACGCGC
Organism: Burkholderia sp. SCN-KJ; assembly: GCF_024656005.1. Classification (NCBI taxonomy): domain Bacteria; kingdom Pseudomonadati; phylum Pseudomonadota; class Betaproteobacteria; order Burkholderiales; family Burkholderiaceae; genus Burkholderia; species Burkholderia sp. SCN-KJ. The sequence goes on along the minus strand of NZ_JANKOG010000032.1, from coordinate 16,318 downwards.
TCGCGCACGGCGCGGCGCTCGGCGGCAATCTCGCGATCCCGCTCGTCAAGCAGCTCACCGCGCAAGTGAAGGCCGACGACCCGGAGGCCGCGAAGTTCGTGCACTGGGGCGCGACGAGCCAGGACATCATCGATACTGCGACCGTGCTGCAGCTGCGCGACACGCTCGACGTGCTCGAGCCGCTGCTCGACGAAGCGTGCGCGTCGCTCGCGACGCTCGCGCGCACGCATCGTGCGACGCCGATGATCGGCCGCACGTGGCTGCAGCAGGCGCTGCCGATCACGCTCGGCCTCAAATTCGCGCAATGGCTCGACGCGCTGCTGCGCCATCGCGCGCGCTTCGCCGAATTGCGTGCGCGCGCACTGGTGCTGCAGTTCGGCGGCGCCGCCGGCACGCTGGCGAGCCTGCGCGAGCACGCGGCCGGCGTGAGCGCCGCGCTCGCGGCCGACCTGCAGCTCGCGCTGCCGGCCGTGCCGTGGCACACGCAGCGCGACCGCATCGCGGAAGCCGCGTCGTGCTTCGGGATGCTGACCGGCACGCTCGGCAAGATCGCGCGCGACGTGTCGCTGCAAATGCAGACTGAAGTCGGCGAGCTCGGCGAACCGGCGGCCGCCGGCAAGGGCGGCTCGTCGACGATGCCGCACAAGCGCAACCCGGTCGGTTGCGCGGCCGTGCTGACCGCCGCGGTGCGCGCGCCGAATCTCGTCGCGACCGTGTTCGCGGGGATGGTCCAGGAGCACGAGCGCGCGCTCGGCGGCTGGCAGGCCGAATGGGATGCGCTGCCCGACCTCGCCCGTCTGACCGGCGGCGCGCTCGCGCAGATCGCGCAGATCGTCGCGGGCCTCGACGTGAACACCGAGCGCCTTGCCGCGAACCTCGAGCTGACGCACGGGCTGATCCTCGGCGAAGCCGTGATGCTCGCACTGGGCGACCGGATCGGCCGGCTCGATGCGCATCATGCCGTCGAGCATGCGTCGAAGGAAGCCGTGCGCACCGGCGCGACGCTGTTCGACGTGCTCGCCGCCGATGCGACCGTATCGGCCCACCTGTCGCGCGACGCGCTCGCGCGGCTGCTCGATCCCGCACATTACGTCGGCGAGGCGCAGGCCTACGTCGACGCCGTGCTCGCGCTGCACGCGGGCACGACACAACCAGGAGAACACTGATGCCTTTCGCCACTGTCAACGGCGTGAAACTGCATTACCGGATCGACCGTGCCGCGCGCGACGACGCGCCGTGGCTCGTCTTCTCGAACTCGCTCGGCGCCGACCTGCAGATGTGGGCGCCGCAGATCCGCCCGCTCACGCAGCACTTCAACATCCTGCGCTACGACACGCGCGGCCACGGCCATTCCGAAGCGCCGGCCGGCTCGTACACGGTCGACCAGCTCGCGGGCGACGTGATCGGCCTGCTCGACCACGTCGGCATCGAGCACGCTCACTTCTGCGGGATCTCGATGGGCGGCCTGACGGGCGCCGCGCTCGCCGCGCGCTTCCCGTCGCGCATCGTGCGCGCCGTGCTGTCGAACACCGCCGCGAAGATCGGCTCGCCGGAAGTGTGGGTGCCGCGTGCGCAGAAGGCGCGTGCCGAAGGGATGGCCGCGCTGGCCGACGCCGTGCTGCCGCGCTGGTTCACCGACGCGTTCGTCGAACGCGAGCCGCGCCTGTTCGACGCGATCCGCGACACCTTCGTGCATACCGACAAGGACGGTTACGCCGCGAACTGCGACGCGCTGAACGCCGCCGACCTGCGCGAGGAAGTGAAGGGCATCGCGCTGCCGGTGCTCGTCGTGACCGGTGCGAAGGACATGTCGACGCCGCCCGACCAAGGCCGTGCGCTGGCTGCTGCAATTCCGGGCGCGCGTCACGTCGAATTCGACGCCGCGCACATTTCGAACATCGAGTGCACCGACGGCTTCAACCGCGCGCTGCTCGACTTCCTGACCGCGTGAGGCACCGACGATGGACGACCAGCAACGTTATGAAGCAGGGATGAAGGTGCGTCGCGCGGTGCTCGGCGACGCGCACGTCGACCGTTCGATCGAGAACCGCACCGAGGTGACCGACGAATTCCAGAACCTGATCACGCGCTATGCGTGGGGCGAGATCTGGACGCGCGAAGGCCTGCCGCGCCATACGCGCAGCCTGCTGACCATCGCGATGATGGTCGCGCTGAACCGCGGCGAGGAACTCGCGCTGCATCTGCGCGCCGCGCGCAACAACGGCGTGACGCGCGACGAGATCAAGGAAGTGCTGCTGCAGACCGCGATCTATTGCGGCGTGCCGGCCGCGAATTCCGCGTTCCATCTCGCGGACAAGATCTTCAAGGAACAGGATGCGGCCGCCTAGGTGCGGCTGAATCACACGGCCGGCGCGCGCCGGACGTGACCCGATCGCGACACCTGCCGCTGCCGGCAGGTGTCGACGATGCACGACGCGCCGGCGACGAATCGGCGCGCGAACCAGGAAAGGCGCGGCCATCAGGCCGCGTTGCTTACATAGGAGACACGCGATGAATCGCGCACCCGTGGTCGATGTCCAGACCTTCATCAACGAGCAGCCGTTCGGCGGCTTCCAGTGGCTCGTGTTCCTGATGTGTTTCGTGATCGTGCTGCTCGACGGCTTCGATACGGCCGCGATCGGCTTCATCGCACCTTCGCTGCTGGGCGAATGGAATCTCACCAAACCCGATCTCGCACCTGTGCTGAGCGCCGCGCTGTTCGGCCTCGCGTGCGGCGCGCTCGTGTCGGGCCCGCTGTCCGACCGCCTCGGGCGCCGCTCGCTGCTGCTCGGCTCGGTGTTCCTGTTCGGCGTCGCGTGCTTCGTGTCCGCGTTCTCGAACACCATCGGACACCTGACGATCCTGCGTTTCATTACCGGCGTCGGGTTGGGCGCAGCGATGCCGAACGCGGTCACGATGATGGGCGAGTTCTGCCCGGACAAGCGCCGCGCGACCGTGATCAACCTGATGTTCTGCGGCTTCCCGCTCGGCGCCGCGTTCGGCGGTTTTCTCGCCGCGTGGATGATCCCGCATTTCGGCTGGCGTAGCGTGCTGATGCTCGGCGGCGTGACGCCGCTGCTGCTCGGCGTGCTGTTGTTGCTGAAAATGCCGGAATCGGTGCGCTTCATGGTCGCGCAAGGTCAGGGCGTCGACCGGATTCGCGCGACGCTCGCACGGATCTCGCGCGACGCGCTGAACGCCGGCTCGTTCGCGATGACCGAAGCCGCGCCGCAGACGGGCGGCAAGGGGATCGGCGTCGTCGTGTCGCGCTCGTACATCGTCGGCTCGGTGATGCTGTGGATCGCGTATTTCATGGGCCTCGTGATCTTCTACGCGTCGATCAACTGGATGCCGATCCTGCTGAAGGATGCCGGTCTGACGCCGAAGAGCGCGACGCTGATCTCCGCGCTGTTCCCGCTCGGCGGCGTCGGCGCGGTGCTGTGCGGCGTGCTGATGGACCGTTTCAACGCGAACCGCGTGATTGCCGCGTGTTACGCGCTGACCGCGATCAGCGTGTATGCGATCGGGCAGGCGGCAGGCAATGTGGGGATGCTCGTGCTGGTCGTGTTCATCGCCGGCGTGCTGATGAACACCGCGCAATCGTCGATGCCGGCGCTCGCCGCCGCGTTCTATCCGACCGAAGGGCGCGGTACGGGCGTGGCATGGATGCTGGGCGTCGGCCGCTTCGGCGGGATCGCCGGGTCGTTCCTCGTCGCCGAACTGACGCGCCGGCACTTTTCGTTCGCGGGCGTGTTCGCGACGATCGCGGTCGCGGGCTTGCTCGCGTGCCTCGCGTTGCTGATCAAGCAGGCGGCGCGGCCGCACGGCGTCGCGCAGCCGTCCGGCAAGATCGAGTCGCTCGGGCATTGAGCGGATTCGGGGCCGGGGCGATGCGCCGGCCCTGCGTGTGTTCGGGATGCTGCGGTGAGGCGCAAGACGGCTCACACGCACAACGACAGACCGAGCTGCTTCGGCGGCCCGTCGCTATTCCGGCCGCCGCGCCGCTACTCCTCCGCGTCGTGTTCCTTGACGAAGTTGCGCAGATACGCGCGCAGCGCGGCCTCCTGGCTGCGATGATCGGCAAGGTTCGCGGCGCCCAGCGCTTCCTCGTCGCCGAACAGCGTGGGCGGCGCGCAGTACGTACCCACCTCGATGTTTTCGCGCAGCACGCGGATCTCGTGCGTGAGCGGGTGGTACTCGGCGATCCAGTGCATGCCCTCGATGTGCTCGCCGGTCTTCAGCATTGGCTTCATCGGCCACCTCCATGCAGATGCGGCGCAACCGCCAAAGCGATTGCGCGCGCCCGTACCAAAAGGGTACGCCTGCACGGCGTGAAGCTCAACGGCTGTGCTCGTGAGCGCTTACTGCGGCAGCAGATGCGCGACGAGCGGATACAGCGACAGGATCAGCAGCACGGCCATCGTCACGTTGAAGATGCGCAGTGCGCGGCGGTTCGACAGGAAGCGGCGCAGGCCCTGGCCGAACGCGGCCCACAGGCTGATGCACGGAAAGCCGATCAGGATGAACACGACGGCCATCCACGCGGCGTTGATCCCGTAGTCGGCGGACAGGCGGATCGTCGTCGCGGCGGTCAGCACCATCATCCACGCCTTCGGATTGACCCACTGGAACGCGGCGGCTTCGAGGAACGTCATCGGCCGCGGCTTGGCGCCTTGCGCCTTCACTTCGCCGGACGTGCCGATGCGCCAGGCGAGGTACAGCAGGTACGCGACGCTCGCGACTTCGAGGATCGTGTACAGGACCGGCACGCGGCGGAATGCTTCGCCGAGACCGAAGCCGACGCACAGCATCAGGATCGCGACGCCGATGCTGATGCCGAACAGGTGCGGCATCGTGCGGCGGAAACCGAAATTGACGCCGGACGCGAGCAGCATCGTGTTGTTCGGGCCGGGCGTGATCGACGTGACGAGCGCGAACAGCATGCCGGCGGGCAATGCGCTGAGGGTGAGGAAGTCCATCGCGGATTCTCCATTCGTGTTCGGGACTGGGATGGAGCCAGTGTAGCGACGGTTTTCTGTACAGTACCGGTACAGTTTGCCTGGTGGTTGCCGGTACGGGGTGGGAGGGTGGTGCGCGGGCATGTTGTCTCTCAAAAAAGATGTCCGCAGTCTCAATAAGTTGTCCTTGAATAATTGACTGCCATCCCGTGCGTAAAAGCTGCGACCAGCCTCGACTCGCAGGAAGATTCATCGGACGAAATGAAATTCATGAGGAAATCGATGCGGTCGGGATTTCCTGTCTGGCGATGTGCTGCAATCAATTCGGCGTATGCTGTTCGGGAAAGCGATCTGCGTGTGGGACCAGAGGCGATTTTTCTTTGGATTTTCGTATTCGTTTTTCAAGAAGGCAGCTTCATATGGCGGTGGAGATGCGCCGTATGAAGTCGGGCCCATGCGGTCGTGTCGCGTGGAATGACATTGGTTGACACTTCTGTCATTTCGCAAAGCGGGCATCTGTCGTAGTCTGCGCGATCCGCTCGTTGAACCCGTTCTCTCTCCACATCGAGATGAAGCCTAGCCAGCTGAAAGTCTTCGTTACCATCGCTGAAACCGGCAGCCTTGCAAGTGCCGCGACCCGATTGCACCGCACACAACCTGCCGTTTCCAAGACGCTGCGTGAACTGGAAGAGTCGCTGGGCCTGCAGCTCTTCAATCGCACGATCAGCGGGATGACGCCGACCGAGGCGGGTGATGCGCTGCTGTTGAGGGCCCGCATCGTGCTCGAAGAGCTTCGGCGAGGCGAACAGGACATGGCAACGTTGCGTGGGATCGCGAGCGGCAGGATCCGCATCGGCATGAGCCCTATGGCCGCGCTATTGATTACCCGCGCGATCGTTCGCTTCCGTCGGCAAATGCCCATGGTCGACATCGAACTCCATGATCACGCTACGGGAACCCTGCACGATCTTCTCAATGCCGGGAAGCTCGACCTGGTGTTCTCCGCGTTACCGTCGTTCGCCACGTTGCCATCCGGCGTGGAGAGCAATCGCCTGAGGGTGGAGCCGCTGTCGCTCGCGGCGCCGCGAAACGGTGCTTACAGCACGGCTACTTCGCTGCAGGATCTGCGCGAGGCGACATGGGTCTATGTGGATTCGACAGGTGCACATCGCGAGTATGTCTCCGGGCTTTATCGCGCGGCTGGACTCGAGCCACCGTCGCACTCACTGTTGTGTACGTCGCCTATCATCATACTTATGCTGGCCGCCGAGTTCGACGTCGTCCTCCTGCTGACTCAAGAACTCCTCACCATCTATCGAGAGCAGTTGGTCGCGTTGCCTCTGATCACCCCGCCACCATATCTTGAGTTGTACAGCCTGCAGCGTGCCGGTACGGTTCAGACGAAAACAATGGCGACGTTCCTCGAATGCGTGAACGATACGCTTGGAGAACCGATTCCAATTTATCCGCATACGCGCCTCCTGTTGGGACATTGAGGTCCGCGCAGCTTCCGTGTGCATCGGTCGTGCCACGCACGCGATCCGGAAGGTTAACCAAACGGTTAAGGGGGGTGAGGACATTTCAATAGACGTCGCCTCCGCACGCGCGGATGATCGTGAACATTTGGCGGATATCCCTTCGCTGGTGCGGTCTTATGTCCTGCAACACTCACGATCACGTTCCACTTCACCGACAGCCTGGCAGTCCCTCGAGAATGGCTCAGGACAGGAAGGTGATCGTTGCCGCGTCGATTGGCAATGCGCTGGAACTGTTCGACTTCACCGTGTTCAGTTTTTTTGCCGCGATCATCGGGCAGCAGTTCTTTCCGGTCGGAAGCGAGACCGGCCAGTTGTTGCTCGCGTTGGCGACCTTCGGCGTGGGTTTTGTTGCAAGACCTGCCGGCAGCGTGATTATCGGAGGCTACGCGGATCGGCATGGCCGCAGGGCCGCGATGACGTTGACCATTGGTCTGATGGTTTTCGGTACCGCACTGATCGGGTGTACGCCGGTCTATTCGCAAATCGGAATCGTGGCCCCGATCCTGATCGTGGCGGGGCGGCTTTTGCAGGGACTGTCCGCTGGCGGTGAAGTCGGGACTTCAACCGTCTATTTGATGGAATCCGGCGCGTTGGAGCGTCGCGGCTACATGGTCAACTGGCAAATGGCGAGCCAAGGGGCGTCTGTTCTTCTTGGAGCGTTGTTTGGCTTTCTGCTGACAAGGGCATTGTCCCGCGAAGATCTCATCGCATGGGGGTGGCGCGTTCCGTTCATCTTCGGGCTTCTGATAGGGCCCGTCGGATTCTATATTCGTAAAAGCCTCCACGAGACGCTCGTTCGTGGCGAGTCCCGGCGCTGGCCCATCGCGGAATTACTGCATCGATATGCGGGACGTGTGGGGCACGGCGTGCTGCTGATCATCAGCGGGACGACGGCGGTGTACATATTGGGCTTCTATATGCCCTTGTACGCGGTGAAGGAACTGCACTTGCCGCAGGCCGCGTCATATCTTTCCGGATGTGCGGCCGGTGTCGCGATCATGGGCGGGGCCTTTGTTTCCAGCCGCGTGCTCGATTATGTCCGGAGTCGCAAGACGATACTGTATGCGACGTCTGGCGCGACGCTGCTGCTGGTTTATCCGTTGCTTGCCCTGGTTTATTACAGGCCATCCATCGCGCTGTTGATATTGGTGGTGTTTGTCATCATGTTCATCTGTGCAATCGGTGCGGCTGCCTTTTTATTGCTGATTCTCGAGCAATTCCCGGCGCACATCAGGGTAACCGGGCTGTCCGTAATCTACGCGATTGGCGTCACCATTTTCGGCGGCTTTGCACAATTCAATGTGACGTGGCTGCTTCGGGCGACCGGGAATCCGATGTCGCTTGCCTGGTATCTGCTTGTGACGAGCGGCATTAGTTTTTTTGCGCTATTTTCGTTTCGTGAAATTGACAAAGAATAACAATAGAGATGGCGGTGCTCGATGGATTTGTAAGGGTGAGGCGGTTTATTATTAATTTCGGGGTGGATTATGCGAGAGCCCGCAAGTGCTTCCAACGCGAGGCTGGGCGACCCCAATAATGGGGAGTTGGCCGAGCGAGTTCGTCAAGGCCTGAAGGCAGGTGAGTTTCAGGTCGTTTTTCAGCCAATCCTGCATGCATCGAGCAACATAATTTCATGTGCCGAGTGCCTGTTGCGCTGGAATCATCCGCAATTCGGATTATTGAACGCTGGAGTATTCAGTGACGTTTTCCGTGATCATGAGACGGCACATGATGTATTCCACTTTGTGCTGGCAGCTGCCTGCCGGGAAATCGTCGCCGCGAAGATCATGATGCGTCAACCGCTGCCGCGCCTGGCGATCAACATTCCTGCGTCGCTTTTGCTGCGAGAAGGGCTCGGCGAGGAGATCGAAAATGCAACTGCTTGCTATGGGATCAATCCAGATTTTATCGACCTGGAGATTGTCGAAACAGAAGATGCCTCGAAATTTTTGTCGTTGAATGCCTTCACGAAACCACTGAGGGATCGCGGGATAAGACTGTTCTGCGATGACTTCGGCATTGCCTATCCACCGCTCGTCGCGCTGGGCATGATGCATATAGACGGCTTGAAGCTCGACAAGATGTTTATGAGGCATATTCCGCAATCCGATCGGGCATTCATCGTCCTGGAAAATCTTCTTGTCTTATGTTGGAGGCTGCGGTTGGACGTGGTGGTTGAAGGTGTCGAAAATGAAGCGCAATACAAATGGTTGAGCGCATATGAGGACGTGGGGCAGCAAGGCATGTTCATCGGAAAACCCCAGATCAATCTTGAAAAAGCACTGTCGCTCAATATGAGGTAGTGCTTATTTGGAGGCGACGGCGTTGGGGCGCTGTTCGTTTGTGTGAATTCTTGATTTTCATTGATTGAGTAAGCCATCTGGCTGATGGTTGAGTGCGCCGTTGTCCGGTAACGATTGGCGTAGGAAGTTAGGACAATTAAATATTAAATCATATTAATTTTCTATGAATAAGTCATACCGTTCAATTTGGAATGAGGCACTCGGGGCCTGGGTGGCCGCATCCGAGCATGACTCAGCACGCGGCAAGCCGAACAAGTCGGCCGTTGTGAGGGCCGTTTCAACCGTTGCGCTCGTCGCGGGGGCGACCGTCGGCCACGTCGCGCACGCGCAGTACTTCGCAGGCGGAGGCGCGGCAACGGGCCCCCAGGCGATTGCCATCGGCGGTAACGGCGGTAGTACGACGACGGCCAGCGGCTCGACCTCGATTGCAATCGGTGCGAATGCGACGGCGTCCGGCAGCTATTCGCAGGCATTCGGCCAGGCCACGACGGCATCCGGCGTGAGCGCGATCGGTATCGGCTCCGGCGCGAAGGCGCTCAACACGGGCGCGACCGCGGTCGGCAACGACGCGACCGCATCGGGCTCGAGCTCGATCGCGATCGGCGGCGGCAACAGCTCGGGCACGGGCGGCGCGGTGGCGGCAGGCACCAACTCGATCGCACTGGGCAGATTCTCGAACGTCAATGCGGCGACCACGTCGGGGATCGCAATCGGCTCGAATGCAACGGTCACGGCGGCGGGTACCAACGGCACCGCGCTCGGTTCGGCCGCCACCGCTGCCGGCTCCGGCGCATCCGCGATCGGCAATGGCGCAACGGCAACGGGCACCAATGCGATCGCGCTCGGCGGCACGGCCAACTACGCCTCCAGCGTCGCGATCGGTGCCGGCAGTGTGACCGGTGCGGCAGCGCCGACGGGAACGGGCTATCTGACGGGCAGCGCCGCGCCGACATCGGAAGTGTCGGTCGGCAGCGCGACGGCCCTGCGTCGCATCACGAACGTCGCCGACGGCTCGGCACCGCAGGACGCGGTCACGGTGGCCCAGCTCAGCACCGGAATGAGCACGACGACGAGCGCGATCAACAGCCTGTCGACGTCGGCGTCGACGGGTCTCTCGTCGGCCAACAGCTCGATTGCGTCGCTTTCCACGTCGACTTCGACGAGGATCAACTCGCTCTCGACCGGCCTCAGCTCGACCAACAGTTCGGTTGCTTCGCTGTCGACTTCCACGTCGACCGGTCTGTCGTCGGCCAACAGCTCGATCAGCTCGCTCTCCACCTCGACCTCGACGGGGATCAACTCGCTGTCCACGGGCCTGAGTTCGACCGATAGCTCGGTTACGTCGCTGTCGTCGTCCACGTCGACCGGCCTCTCGTCGGCAAACAGCTCGATCGGCTCGCTGTCCACGTCGACCTCGACCGGTATCAGCTCGCTGTCGACCGGCCTGAGCTCGACCAACAGCTCAGTCGCGTCCCTGTCGACCTCCACGTCGACTGGCCTCTCGTCGGCAAACAGCTCGATCGGCTCGCTGTCCACGTCGACCTCGACCGGTATCAACTCGCTGTCCACGGGCCTCAGCTCGACCAATAGCTCGGTTACGTCGCTGTCGACCTCCACGTCGACGGGGCTCTCGTCCGCCAACAGCTCGATCGGCTCGCTGTCCACCTCGACCTCGACCGGTATCAGCTCGCTGTCGACCGGCCTCAGCTCGACCAATAGTTCGGTCGCGTCGCTGTCGTCGTCCACGTCGACGGGCCTGTCGTCGGCTAACAGCTCGATCTCGTCGCTCTCCACCTCGACCTCGACCGCGATCGTCGCCGCGAAGACGCACTACTACAGTGTCAACGACGGCGGCACTCAAGGCGCCAACTACAACGATGACGGCGCCACGGGCCTCAATGCCCTCGCGGCGGGCGTGGGCGCATCGGCCTCCGGCGCCAGCGGCGTCGCCGTCGGCGCGGGCGCGATCGCATCCGGCGCAACGGGCGCGATTGCCGTCGGCGCAGGCGCCATTGCGTCCGGCAACCGAGTGATCGCGATTGGACAGCAAGCGGGCATCAATTCCACCGGCTTCGACAACCTGGCCGTGGGTGTTCAGTCGGGGCAGAACAACAGCTCGAGCGTCAACAACGCGATTGGTCTTCAGGTCGGCAACAACGTGTCGAGTACGGGAAACATTGCGGTCGGCTCCTTGGGCACCGGCAGCAACGTTTCCGACACCAGCACCCAGCCGATTGTTTTCTCAGGGGTCACCGGCAACAACGTGGCGGTCGGTGGTGTCGCCGGCAACAACGTGAAGGGCGCGCTGAACGTCGGCGTCGGCTGGAAGGCCGGACAAGTCGTCGACGGCTTCAACAACGTCGGCGTAGGCGCGCTCGCGGGCTACAAAACCACCGGCGACAACAATATTGGCGTCGGTTCGTTCGCAAGCTCGACGGTGACCGGTCATCGCAACATCGGCATCGGCAATAACGCTGCAAACACTGTGACCGGCTCGTCCAATACCGCTGTTGGCGACAACGCGGGCGACACGGTAAGCGGCAGCGCCAACTTCGCTGGTGGTCAGGGGGCGGGCAGTTCGGTGACGGGCAACTCGAACATCGCGCTCGGCACGTCCGCCGGAAGTGGCATTGCCGCTAGCAACACGATCGCGATGGGCACGCAGGCGCTGGCGAGTGGCGGCAGTGCGATCGCAATCGGTCAGGGCGCCACGGCGAGCGGTAACCAATCGATCAGCATCGGCACCGGCAACGTCGTGAGCGGAAGCAGTTCCGGCGCAATCGGCGACCCGACGACGATTACCGGAAGCGGTTCGTACTCGCTTGGCAACAACAACACGATCAACTCGAACAACGCGTTCGTAGTGGGCAATAGCGTTACCGTTCCCACTGGCCTCGATGGTTCGGTAGTGCTCGGCAACAACTCGACCGTGACGGCCGCCACGCCGACGCCGACCGGTACCGTCAACGGCACCACTTATACCTATGCCGGGGGCAACCCTGCGGCGGGCAGTGTGGTGAGCGTGGGGGCAGCAGGTGCGGAGCGGCAGATCCAGAATGTCGCGGCGGGCCAGGTCAGCAGCACCAGCACGGATGCGATCAATGGCTCGCAGCTGTTTGCGACCAATCAAGCAATTTTGTCGGTTGGCTCCGGGCTTGCGAGTCTTTCCACGTCGACTTCGACCGGCATCAACTCGCTGTCGACCGGCCTGAGTTCGACCGATAGCTCGGTTGCTTCGCTGTCGACTTCCACGTCGACCGGCCTGTCGTCGGCTAATAGCTCGATCGGCTCGCTGTCCACGGGCCTGAGCTCGGCCAACAGCTCGATCAGCTCGCTGTCCACGTCGACCTCGACCGGCATCAGCTCGCTGTCCACCGGCCTCAGTTCGGCCAACAGCTCGATCACGTCGCTGTCTACGTCGACCTCGACCGCGATCAACAACGCAAAGACGCACTACTACAGCGTCAACGACCAAGGCTCGCAGCAAGGCAACTACAACAACGACGGCGCAACCGGCCTCAACTCACTCGCGGCAGGCACCAATGCGAGCGCGGGCGGCGTCCAAAGCGTCGCCATCGGCGATCACGCCACGACCGCGACGGATTCGTCGATCAGCATCGGCACCGCGGCCGGCCAGGGTAGCAGCAGCGCGTACAGCGTCGCCATCGGCGCATCCTCCGGCCAGAATACGGCCGGCGTCGCCAACACGGCCATCGGCAACACGGCAGGCATCGGGGTAACCGGCGACTACAACGCGGGCCTCGGCGCTGGCGCGGGCACCTTTATCAACGGTTCGTACAACACCTCGGTGGGTTACTACGCCGGAACCTCGACGACCGGCACCGGCAACGCAGCGTTCGGCTTTTACGCGGGCGCGGGCACCACCGGGGACAACAATGTCGCGATGGGCTCCCTGGCCGGCGCCGGAATCTCGGTCAACGATACGGTCAGCATCGGCAGCAATGCGGTGGCAGGCGCGCAAAGCGGCGACGTGGCGCTGGGCAGCAATTCGGTCACGAAAGCGGTGGTAGGCACGTCGAGCACGACCATCAACGGCACGACCTACACCTTCCAGGGCACGTCGCCGACCAGCACCGTCAGCGTAGGCGACGCGAACGCCGAGCGGACGATCACCAACGTCGCGGCAGGTCGCATCAGCGCAAGCAGCACGGACGCTATCAACGGCTCGCAGCTCTACGCGACCAATCAGGCAATCGAGGCAACCGGCTCGGGACTCGCAAGCCTGTCCACGTCCACTTCGACCGGTATCAGCTCACTGTCCACGGGCCTCAGCTCGACCAACAGCTCGGTGGCTTCGCTGTCGACTTCGACGTCGACTGGCCTGTCGTCGGCAACCAGCTCGATCAGTTCGCTGTCCACCTCGACTTCGACCGGCATCAGCTCGTTGTCGACGGGCCTGAGCTCGACCGATAGCTCGGTCGCTTCGCTGTCGACTTCGACGTCGACGGGCCTCTCGTCGGCGACCAGCTCGATTAGCTCGTTGTCCACGTCGACTTCGACCGGCATCAGCTCGTTGTCGACGGGCCTGAGTTCGACCGATAGCTCGGTCGCCTCGCTGTCGACGTCGACGTCGACTGGCCTCTCGTCGGCGACCAGCTCGATCAACTCGCTGTCCACCTCGACCTCGACGGGTATCAGCTCGTTGTCGACGGGCCTGAGCTCGACCGACAGCTCGGTCGCTTCGCTGTCGACCTCCACGTCGACCGGCTTGTCGTCGGCTAACAGCTCGATTAGCTCGTTGTCCACGTCGACTTCGACGGGCATCAACTCGTTGTCGACGGGCCTGAGTTCGACCGATAGCTCGGTCGCCTCGCTGTCGACTTCGACGTCGACCGGCCTCTCGTCGGCGACCAGCTCGATTAACTCGTTGTCCACCTCGACCTCGACCGGCATCAGCTCGCTGTCGACGGGCCTGAGCTCGACCGATAGCTCGGTTGCTTCGCTGTCGACGTCCACGTCGACCGGCTTGTCCTCGGCGACCAGCTCGATTTCGTCGCTGTCCACCTCGACTTCGACGGGTATCAGTTCCCTGTCGACGGGCCTGAGCTCGACCGATAGCTCGGTCGCCTCGCTGTCGACGTCCACGTCGACCGGCTTGTCGTCGGCGACCAGCTCGATCAGCTCGCTGTCCACCTCGACCTCGACCGGCATCAGCTCGTTGTCGACCGGCCTGAGCTCGACCGATAGCTCGGTCGCTTCGCTGTCCACCTCGACGTCGACTGGCCTGTCCTCGGCAACCAGCTCGATCAGCTCGCTGTCCACGGGCCTGAGCTCGACCGATAGCTCGGTCGCTTCGCTGTCGACCTCCACGTCGACCGGCCTCTCGTCGGCGACCAGCTCGATCAGTTCGCTGTCCACGTCGACTTCGACCGGTATTAGCTCGCTGTCGACCGGCCTGAGCTCGACCGACAGCTCGGTGGCTTCGCTGTCGACCTCCACGTCGACCGGCTTGTCCTCGGCGACCAGCTCGATCAGCTCGCTGTCCACGTCGACTTCGACGGGGATCAGCTCGTTGTCGACGGGCCTGAGCTCGACCGGCAGCTCGGTCGCCTCGCTGTCGACTTCCACGTCGACCGGTCTCTCGTCGGCAACCAGCTCGATTTCGTCGCTCTCGACCTCGACTTCGACGGGTATCAGCTCGTTGTCGACGGGCCTGAGCTCGACCGATAGCTCGGTCGCCTCGCTGTCGACGTCCACGTCGACCGGCTTGTCGTCGGCGACCAGCTCGATCAGCTCGCTGTCCACGTCGACTTCGACGGGTATCAGCTCGTTGTCGACGGGCCTGAGCTCGACCGATAGCTCGGTCGCGTCGCTGTCGACCTCCACGTCGACTGGCCTGTCGTCGGCAAACAGCTCGATTTCGTCACTGTCCACCTCGACTTCGACCGGCATCAGCTCGCTGTCGACCGGCCTCAGCTCGACCGATAGCTCGGTCGCGTCGCTGTCGACTTCGACGTCGACTGGCCTGTCCTCGGCAACCAGTTCGATTTCGTCGCTCTCGACGTCGACCTCGACGGGCATCAGCTCGCTGTCGACGGGCCTCAGCTCGACCGACAGCTCGGTGGCTTCGCTCTCGACTTCGACGTCGACCGGCTTGTCGTCGGCAACCAGCTCGATTTCGTCGCTCTCCACCTCGACTTCGACCGGCATCAGCTCGCTGTCGACCGGCCTGAGCTCGACCGACAGCTCGGTGGCTTCGCTGTCGACTTCGACGTCGACCGGCCTCTCGTCGGCAACCAGCTCGATTTCGTCGCTCTCGACCTCGACCTCGACGGGCATCAGCTCGCTGTCCACGGGCTTGAGCTCGACCGATAGCTCGGTCGCCTCGCTGTCGACCTCGACGTCGACCGGCTTGTCGTCGGCGACCAGCTCGATCAGTTCGCTGTCCACCTCGACTTCGACGGGTATCAGCTCGTTGTCGACCGGCCTCAGCTCGACCGATAGCTCGGTCGCCTCGCTGTCGACTTCGACGTCGACTGGCCTGTCGTCGGCAACCAGCTCGATTTCGTCGCTGTCCACCTCGACTTCGACCGGCATCAGCTCGCTGTCGACCGGCCTCAGCTCGACCGATAGCTCGGTCGCCTCGCTGTCGACCTCGACGTCGACTGGCCTGTCGTCGGCAACCAGCTCGATCAGCTCGTTGTCTACCTCGACCTCGACCGGCATCAGCTCGTTGTCGACCGGCCTGAGCTCGACCGATAGCTCGGTCGCTTCGCTGTCGACCTCGACGTCGACCGGCTTGTCCTCGGCGACCAGCTCGATCAGCTCGCTGTCCACGTCGACTTCGACCGGTATCAGCTCGCTGTCGACCGGCTTGAGCTCGACCGATAGCTCGGTCGCTTCGCTGTCGACCTCGACGTCGACTGGCCTGTCGTCGGCAAACAGCTCGATTAGCTCGTTGTCTACCTCGACCTCGACCGGCATCAGCTCGCTGTCGACCGGCCTGAGCTCCACCAACAGCTCGGTGGCTTCGCTCTCGACTTCGACGTCGACCGGCCTGTCCTCGGCAACCAGCTCGATCAGCTCGCTGTCCACCTCGACTTCGACGGGTATCAGCTCGTTGTCGACCGGCCTCAGCTCGACCGATAGCTCGGTCGCTTCGCTCTCGACCTCGACGTCGACCGGCTTGTCCTCGGCAACCAGCTCGATCAGCTCGCTGTCCACCTCGACTTCGACCGGTATCAGCTCGCTGTCGACGGGCCTCAGCTCGACCGATAGCTCGGTCGCTTCGCTGTCGACCTCCACGTCGACAGGCCTGTCGTCGGCAACCAGCTCGATCAGTTCGCTGTCCACGTCGACCTCGACGGGTATCAGCTCGCTGTCGACGGGCCTCAGCTCGACCGACAGCTC
Source organism: Burkholderia sp. SCN-KJ (assembly GCF_024656005.1). NCBI lineage: Bacteria > Pseudomonadati > Pseudomonadota > Betaproteobacteria > Burkholderiales > Burkholderiaceae > Burkholderia > Burkholderia sp. SCN-KJ. Next base: position 148 of record NZ_JANKOG010000032.1, on the reverse strand, counting down.
GGTCGCTTCGCTGTCGACCTCCACGTCGACTGGCCTTTCGTCGGCAACCAGCTCGATCAGCTCGCTGTCGACCTCGACCTCGACGGGTATCAGCTCGTTGTCGACGGGCCTCAGCTCGACCGATAGCTCGGTTGCCTCGCTCTCGACT
>NZ_JANKOG010000031.1:0-59527 GCF_024656005.1 Burkholderia sp. SCN-KJ | reverse complement strand
TCAGGTTACGCAATCGCTCTCAAACCCTCCACGGTTTCCTGCGATGAACCTATTTTTTTGCGTGACGGAAAAAGGAAGCGGCACGATGCGCACCCGCACCGTGCCGGATCGACCGTGTGCACCGGCTATCGCGTGGAGCCGGCAACCGCTTCGGCCGCCGCATCGATCATTTGAGCGAACGCCGCTTCCAGATGACGCGCGAAGCGCGACGCATCGCACAGCGGCGAGCGCAGCAACCGCTCGCGCAATCCGGCCCGCACGGCGGCAACATGCGGCAGATCGAGCGCGAACGCGGCGGCCTTTGCGACGTAGTCGTCGTCGTTCTCCGCGATCCATTCTGGCATCCCGAGCGTATGCAGGATGCTCTCGCCGATATGCGACAGGAACCGGTCGCCGCGCCGCGTGACGAACGGCGCACCCATCCACAGTCCTTCCATGCTCGTCGTGCCGCCCGGATACGGGAACGGGTCGAGCACGATGTCGATGTCGTTGTACGTGCCGATGTGCGCGAGCCGTTTCGATCCGCCGCGCAGCAGCAGGCGCCCGGCAGGAATGCCATGCACGGCAAAGCGTGCGGCCATGCTCGTGCGCAGTGCCGCCTCGTCGAACTGCGGGGATTTCAGCAACAGGCGCGAACCGGGTACCGCGTGCAGCACGCGCGACCACAGCGCGACAACGGCGTCGCCGATCTTGTTCGCGTTGTTCAGGCAGCCGAACGTGACGACGCCTTCGCGTTCGGCCGGCAGCGGCCCGACGTCGAGCGGCTGCGCGGGCGGCGTGAAGCACAGGTAGCTGTCCGGCAGCCGCCACGGCCGCTCGACGAAGTGATGCGCTTCGGCGGCGGGCAGCACGTGGCGATCGCCGATCACGTAGTCGATCGCGGCGATGCCCGTCGTCGCGAAATAACCGAGCCAGGTCGCTTGCACCGGCGCCGGCTTCCATGCGAATACCGGCAGCCGGTTCGATGCCGTGTGGCCGCTCAGGTCGACCAGCACGTCGATGCGGTCGTTCGCGATCAGGTCGGCGGCAGCACGGTCGTCGAGCGCGGTGATGTCGCGCCACAGCGCGAAATGGCGCTTGAGCGCGGCGGTCGTATCGTCCTCCGCCGACTGCGTCGCATAGGCCACCGCTTCGATGCGCGACGGATCGAGCGCCGCGACCACGCTCAACAGGAACACCGCGACCGGATGCGCCCGCAAGTCGCCGGACACGAACCCGATGCGCAGCACGCGCCCGGCCGCCGGCCGCGGCGCGTGTGTGCGCGGCGACGCCTGCGCGGCCATCTGCGCGCCGAAGGTGCGCGCGCGATCCAGCAGTTGCGCGGGCGACAGCCGGTCGGTGCCGGCCGCGTGGAACATGCGGCCCGAGTGTGCGTTGCGGAACGCGGGATCGATTTCAAGCGCGCGATCGTAGTTCGCGAGGCCGGCATCGAGGTGCCACATCGCACACAGGATGTCGCCGGCAACCGCATGCATGTGCGCAGTCGGGTTAGGCAGCGACAGCGCGATCCGGCAGCAGTCGAGCGCTTCGCGGCGCTTGCCCTGGCGGACCAGCGTCTGCGCGAGATGATGATGGAGATCGGCGCGATCGGGGGCTGCGGCGATCGCGCGTCTGAGGCTCGCCACCGTGCCGTCGAGATCGCCCGCACGGTCGAGCACGGCCGCCAGGTTGAACAGGGTGTCGACGTCGCCCGATTCCGCCGCACACGTGAGGCAGGCGATCGCCGCATCGAGTTCGTCGCGCTCGAACAGCAGCATGCCGAGCGCGTGGTGCGCGGCGTGCAGATCCGGCTGCAGCGCGATTGCGCGGCGGTAGCTCGTCATCGCGTCGTCAAGCCGGCGTTGCGCACGAAACACGTTGCCGAGATTGTTGCAGGCCTGCGCATAGCCGGGATCGAGTGCGATCGCCTTCTCGTATGCGCGCGCCGCGGCGTCCAGCTCGCCTTTGTCCTGCAATGCGTTGCCGAGATTGTTGAAGGCCGGCGCGTAATCGGGGCGCAGCGCGAGCGCCTGCGCGCAACTGAGCATCGCGGCATCCGCATCGCCCGCGTCGCGCAACGCATTGCCGAGGTTGCTGTGCGCCTCCGCGTAATCGGGCGCGAGCGCGATCGCACGTCGGTACGCGACGATCGCGTCGTCGAGCCGGCCGTGTGCGCGCAGCATGTTGCCGAAGTTGTTCAGATAGACGGGCTCGGCGCGCAGCGCAATCGCACGCTCCATCAGCGCAAGGCCGGCCGGGAACTGGCCGAGCTGGCACGCGAGCAGCCCGAGGAAATGCGTGGCGTCCGGGTGATCGGGTTCGTCGCGGCGGATCGCCTCGTACAGCACGCGTGCGTCGCCGAAGCGACCGGCCTGGTGGTGCGCAAACGCCGCGCTCAGTCGTTCTGCGGCAGCGGTCGTCATGCGTGTTGCCCATCCGTTTCGCCAGCCACGTAATCCGTCCACATTCCGTGAAAGGCGTCCTCGAGATTGCGCGCGAACCGTGCAGCGTCACACAACGGCGACGCCAGCGTGCGTTCACGCAGGGTCGCGCGCAACCGGGCCAGCGCGTCCCGATCGCTCGCGAACGCGACGGCCTTCGCGAGATACGCGTCTTCGTCGGCCGCGATCCAGTCACCCATTCCGGCCGCGTGCAACAGGCTCTCGCAAATGTGCGTGACGAAGCGTCCGCCCTTCATGCCGATCACGGGCACCCCCATCCACAGGGCTTCGGCCGTCGTCGTGCCGCCCGGATAGGGGAACGGGCTCAACGCGATGTCGATCCGGTTGTACGCGTTGAAATACTCCGCGCGCGGCGACCCGCCCTCGAGAATCAGCCGCTCCTCGCCGATGCCGTGCCGGGCGAAGCGCTCGACGGTCATCCGGCTCAGGTCGCCACCGCTCAGCTCGTGCGCCTTCAGCATCAGGCGCGCGTCCGGCAGCGCGTGCAGCAGCCGCGACCACAGCGCGACGACATCGTCGCTCACTTTCGTCAGTTTGCCGAAGCAACCGAAGGTCACGGCAGCGTTCGTCTCCATCGGCAGCGGCCCGACCGCGGCGTCGGCAGCCGGCGGCGTGAAGCACAGATAGCTGTCGGGCAAACGCCACGGTCGCTCGACGAAGTGCTGCGCCTCGGCGGCCGGCAGCGTATGCGCGTCGCCGATGAAGTAGTCGATCGCGCCGCAACCCGTCGTCGCGAAGAAGCCGAGCCAACTCGCCTGCACCGGTGCGGGCCGGTGCGCGAACACCGGGAGGCCGCTCCAGTTGGTATGGCCGGCAAGGTCGACGAGCACGTCGATGCCGTCGTCGACAATCATCTGTGCGGCCTGCTCTCGGCTCTTGGCGGTCAACTTCTGCCAGCTCGCAAAACGCGGCTTCAACCGCGCGGTCACTTCGTCCTCGACCACGAACGTCACGTAGGCGTGCGGCTCGACGCGCGTGCGATCGAGATAGGCAAGCACGCTTTCGAGGAAGATCCCGACCGGATGCTGACGCAGGTCGCCCGACACGAAGCCGACGCGCAACGGACGGTTGCGGGCCTGCCGCGCACGCGCGTCGCGGTCGTGCTCGAACGGCCGCACGCCTTGCGCCAGATGGTCGCCGTAACGGCGCGCTTCTGCGACCCAGTCTTCCGGCGCGAACGCCGGCGAACTCGACATGTTGAACAGCAGGCGCGCGTAGGCTCGATGCGGATCGCTCGCGGTCGCTTCGCGAAACGCCGTCACGGCGCCCGGAAAGTCGCGCTTCGCCCATCGAATGTCGCCGAGCGTGAGCCGGATCTTCATCGGATCGATGCCGAGCGCCTGTGCGGTTTCATATTCGGCCATCGCTTCGTCGAGTCTGTCGAGCCGGAACAACACCGCAGCGAGATTGTGATGAGCGTCGGCGTTGTCCGGATCCAGGTCGATCGCGTGACGATGACTGAGCTCGGCCGCCGCCATCCGGTCGAGGTTGTGATAGGCGAGGCCGAGGAAGTTGTATGCGTCTGCAAGTTCAGGATCGAGTTCGATCGCCCGTCGGCACAGGCGCACCGATTCCTCGTATTCCCCCTGATGGCAACGCAGCTCGCCGAGCCGGCTCCACGCCGACGCATAGCCGGGATCGATTTCGCATGCGCGCTCGAACAACCGCGATGCGCCGTCGAAGTCGTTGATGCTGCGCAGTGATCGCCCCAGCGCGCAATGGCCTTCGGCGTCGTCCGGCTCGAGCCCCGCACGCGCATGTTTCAGCGCGCCGTCGAAATCGTCGGTGGCCCGCAGCGCGGCGGCCAGCCCGCGATGCGCGACGCGCAATTCGGGGTTCAGCTCGAGCGCACGACGGTATTGCGCGATCGCATCCGCATGCCGTTCCTGTGCGCGCAGCACGTTGCCGAGGTTGCTGTGCGCATCCGCATACGCGGGATGGAACGCGATCGCCTTGCCGTAGCTCGCTGCGGCCGCATCCAGTTCACCCAGGTCCTTCAGTACGTTGCCAAGGTTGTTGTATGCCTCCGCATAGCCGGGACGCAGCTCGATCGCGCGCGAGCAGCTCTGCATCGCCGCGGCCGGGTCGCGCGCATCGCGCAGCGCGTTGCCGAGGTTGTTGTGCGCTTCCGGATAGTCGGGACGCAGCGCAACCGCGCGGCGGTAATGCGCGATCGCGTCGTCGAGCCGACCGCATTCGCGCAGCATGTTGCCGAGGTTGTTGAAGTACGACGCGGCGGGCCGCGCGGCGAGCGAGCGCTCCATCAACGCGAGGCCCGCGTCGTATTGCTTCAGCTGGCACGCGAGCAATCCGAGGAAATGCATCGCGTCGGGCTGCCCCGGCTGCGCGTGCAGGATCGCGTCGTACAGCGTCTTCGCTTGCGCGAGACGGCCCGCCTGGTGGTGCGCAAGTGCCTGCTGCAAGGCCTGCTGGATATCGTTCATGCTGTCTGTGCCGTTTCCGTATAGCGTGTCCACATGCCGACGAAGGCATCCTCGAGATTGCGTGCGAAGCGCGCCGCATCGCACAGCGGCGACGCGAGCGCGCGTGCGCGCAGTGTCGCGCGCAATGCCGCGAGCCGCGCGCCGTCCTGCGCGGCCGCGACCGCCTTCGCGACATAGTCGTCCTCATCGCCGGCGATCCAGTCGGGCATCCCGGCCGCGTGCAGCAGGCTTTCGCAGATGTGCGTGACGAACCGTCCGCCCTTCATCCCGAGCACCGGCACGCCCATCCACAGCGCCTCGGCCGTCGTCGTGCCGCCCGGATACGGGAACGGGCTCAACGCGATGTCGATCCGGTTGTAAGCCGCGAAATACGCCGCGCGCGGCGATGCGCCTTCGAACCGCAGCCGGCTCGCGTCGATCCCGTGCCGCGCGAAGCGCGCGGCGGTCGCGTCGCGCACGGCCGCCTGTTCGAGTTCACGCGCCTTCAGCAACAGGCGCGCGCCGGGCAGCGCATGCAGCACGCGCGACCACACGCGCACGACATCGTCGCCGAGCTTCACGAGCTTGCCGAAGCAGCCGAACGTGACGTGGCCGTTCGCGGTCATCGGCAGCGCGCCGACCGCGACGTCGTCGGACGGCGGCGTGAAGCAGAGATAGCTGTCGGGCAGCCGCCACGGTGCTTCGACGAAGTGCTCGCGTTCGTCGGCCGGCAACGTCTGCGCGTCGCCGATGAAATAGTCGATCGCGTCGCTGCCCGTCGACGCGAAGAAGCCAAGCCAGCTCGCCTGCACCGGCGCCGGCTTCCAGCCGAATGCGGCCAGGCCGCTCGCCTGCGTATGGCCGGCGAGATCGACGAGCACGTCGATGCCGTCGTCGTGAATCGTGCGGGCAGCCGCCTTCGCAGCGCATCCGGCGATCGAACGCCAGACGGCCGCGTGCGGCTTCAGCCGCGCGGTGACCGCGTCTTCTTCGTCCGACGTCGTGTACACGTACGGCGCGATGCGTGTGCGATCGAGATGCGCGAACACGCTCTCGAGGAAGATCCCGACCGGATGCTGGCGCAGGTCGCCCGACACGAAGCCCACGCGCAGCGCGCGGTGCCGCGCACGGGCCGCGCGTTCGCGCACATCGTGCGTATAGCGCGTCGAGCGCGCCGCGAGGTGACGGCCATAGCGGCGCGCGGCGCTCAGATAGTCGGCGGGCGACACGGTCGCCGACGCGGCCGCGGCGAACAGCAGGCGGCCGAGCACTTCGGCCGCCTCGTCGCTCGCGTCGTCGCGCACGCGCGCAAGCGCGTCGCGATACGCGGGCACCGCGGCGTCGACGTTGCCCTGCGCGCGCAGGATGTCGCCGAGATTCACGTACATCGATACGGTTGGACGGCCGGCCGCGAGCGCCTGCCGGCAATACGCGAGCGCGTCGACGTGCCGTTCGCGCTTGAGCAGCACGACCGACAGGTTGTGACACGCGCCGCCGTCGGCCGGATTCAGTTCGAGCGCCGTGCGGTAGCAGGCTTCCGCTTCGACGAGCTGGTCGAGCCCGTGATGGGCGTTGCCTGCCTGGTTGTGCGCATCGGCGAGATCCGGTGCGATGCGGAGCGCGTCCTGCGCGTGCGCGAGCGCTTCAGCGTAACGGGCCTGACGGCGGCGCACGCCGCTGAGATTCGCGTGCGCCGCGGCCATCGATGCATCGAGCGCGATCGCGCGTGCGTAGTGGGTAGCGGCGGCGTCAAGGTCGCCCGCGTCGCGCAGCACGCCTGCGTAGTTGTTGTGCAGGCTCGCATCGCTTGATTCAGCCGCGGCGGCACGCAGCACGCTCGCGGCTTCGTCGAGTTTGCCGAGCGCCCACAGCGACAGGCCGAGACCATGCGATGCAGCGGGCAGCGCGGCGTTCAATTCGAGCGCGCGGCGGTAGTGCGCGATTGCATCCGCATGCCGTTCCTGCGCGCGCAGCACGTTGCCGAGGTTGCTGTGCGTATCCGCATACGCGGGATGGAACGCGATCGCCTTGCCGTAGCTCGCTGCGGCCGCATCCAGTTCGCCGAGATCCTGCAGTACGTTGCCGAGGTTGTTGTACGCCTCCGCATAGCCGGGGCGCAGCTCGATCGCGCGCGCGCAGCTCTGCATCGCTGCGGCCGGGTCGCGTGCATCGCGCAGCGCGTTGCCGAGGTTGTTGTGCGCTTCCGGATAGTCGGAACGCAGCGCGACCGCGCGGCGGTAATGCGCGATCGCGTCGTCGAGCCGACCGCATTCGCGCAGCATGTTGCCGAGATTGTTGAAGTACGACGCGTCGGGCCGCGCAGCGAGCGAGCGCTCCATCAACGCGAGACCCGCGTCGTACTGCTTCAGCTGGCACGCGAGCAGCCCGAGGAAATGCATCGCGTCGGGCTGCCCCGGCTGCGCGTGAAGGATCGCGTCGTACAGCGTCTTCGCTTGCGCGAGACGGCCCGCCTGATGATGCGCGAGCGCGTCGCGCAGCAGTTCAATCGGCTCCATGGCGCGTGCCGCTCAATACGGATGCGGTTCGCGCCCGAAGTCGATCAGTCTGCCGTCGTGCTCGATCATCACGGCCGCGGCCGCGATTCCTTCGCGCGACATCTCGGCGACGATGTCGCGCGCGCGCCATTGCGTCGGGATGATGATCACGTCGGCCGGCGCCGCCTTCAGCGCGTCGCGGAATTCGATCTTCTGGCCGGTGCCCGGCACATAGGTGCCGACCTTGTCGGGATCGGAATCGACGACGAGCGGAAAGCGCGCGGCATCGGCATCGAAGTGATGGATGAACGCGGCGGCCTTGCCCGTGCCGCCCCAGATCGCGACGCGCTGCCCCGATTCGGCGAGCGCGGCGAGCTGCCCGGCGATCGCCGCGCGGTTCTCGACCGAGCGCGCCGCGAACCGCAGCGACGCGTCGGCGCGCGTGCGCGCGTGCTCGGGCACGCCGAGCCGCACCAGCGCGTAGACGACTTCGCCGTCGTAGCCGTGCGCGAGCGTCACGATCTCGCCGGCGCGCGCCATCAGCGTGCGGAACGACTCCGTCGTGAACTGCGACACGTGCTCGTAGAAGAAATCGGCGAGGCGATCCGTTTCGAACACGCGGTCGATGCATGGCACTTCCGCGAACAGCCAGCACGCGTTCGGCTGGCGCGACGCGCCCCATGCTAGCTGCTCGACGAGCTTTGCCGGTTCGGTGAGGTGTTCGAGCACGTGGCGGATCACGATCGCATCGGGGCGGAACGCGGGCATGTCGGCCAGCGGCGCGAACAGCCGCGCGTGGAATTCGATGCCGTTGCCGGTGCCCGCGCTCGCGTTCGGATCGAAGCCGGCGAAACGGCCGCGGCGGCTGGCCTGCGCGAGGCCGCGTACGAAATGGCCTTCGCCGCAGCCGATCTCGACGACCGTCGGTTCGGCCGGCAGCGCACCGAGCAGCAGGTCGCGCGTGGCCGCGAGATGGCCTTTCCAGATCCCGCCGCTGTTGAACATCCGGTTCGGATTGCTCTGATACGGAATCGCGTCGTAGCTGAAGCGGTGGTTCCACACGTGCGAACACTGCGGGCACTGGACGAAGTCGAGTTCATGACGCGGCAAGCCACGCGCCGCTTCGGCGGACGCGGGCCATGCCAGCGTCGCGAGCGTGCGCGCGCCGGCCGGGAAGAACGGCGCGGCAACGGTATGCGCGCAAACGGGGCAGGGGGCGTCGATCAGGTCGGAACTCATGCATTCACCTGTTTGCGGAAATGGGCGATCGTCTCCTTCAGGCCGTCCTCGAGCGCGATGCCGGGCTGCCAGTCGAGACGCTGACGCGCGCGGCCGATGTCGGGGCGGCGCTGCAGCGGATCGTCGGCCGGCAGCGGACGATATTCGATGCGGCTTTTCGAGCCGGTGAGGCGCAGCACGCATTCGGCCAGCTCGCGGATCGTGATCTCGCTCGGATTGCCGAGGTTGACCGGGCCGGTTTCGTCGTCCTGGTCCATCATCCGCAACAGGCCCTCGACGAGATCGTCGACGTAGCAGAACGAGCGCGTCTGGCTGCCGTCGCCGTACAGTGTGATCGGTTCGCCGCGCAGCGCCTGCATGATGAAGTTCGATACGACGCGGCCGTCGTCGGCACGCATGCGCGGGCCGTAGGTGTTGAAGATCCGCACCACGCGGATATCGACGCCGTGCTGACGGTGATAGTCGAAGAACAGCGTCTCGGCGCAGCGCTTGCCTTCGTCATAGCATGCGCGCAGCCCGTTCGGATTCACGTTGCCCCAGTAGCTTTCCTGCTGCGGATGCTGCTGTGCGTCGCCGTACACCTCGCTCGTCGACGCCTGCAGGATGCGCGCGCCGCAGCGCTTCGCGAGCCCGAGCATGTTGATCGCGCCGAGCACGGCCGTCTTCACGGTCGACACCGGATCGCTCTGGTAATGCACGGGACTCGCCGGGCACGCCATGTTGAACACGCGGTCGGCTTCGACGTAGAGCGGCAGCCACACGTCATGACGGATCAGCTCGAAGTTGACCTGGCCGATCAGGTGTTCGATGTTGCGCTTGCTGCCGGTATGGAAGTTGTCGACGCACATCACGTCGTAGCCGGCGCGCACGAGCCGGTCGCACAGATGCGAACCGAGAAAGCCCGCGCCGCCGGTGATCAGGACCGACTGGCCGTTCACGATGCGGCTCCCGGTGCGGCCTCGACGCGGCGCGCCCACATCGCGTGCAGCGCTTCTTCGAAATGACGCGCGAAGCGGGGCGCATCGCACAACGGCGACGCAAGCACCTGCGCACGCAGCGTCGTGCGCAGCACGGCCAGTTCCGCCGGATTGCGCGCGAACGCGACGGCCTTCGCGACGTACGCATCGTCGTCATCGTCCGCGATCCATTCGGGCAGGCGCGCCGCATGCAACAGGCTTTCGCAGATATGCGACAGGAACCGCGCGCCGCGGCGGCCGAGCACCGGCACGCCCATCCACAGCGCTTCGGCCGTCGTCGTGCCGCCCGGATACGGGAACGGGCTCAGCATCAGGTCGACGCGCCTGTAGGCCGCCAGGTATTCGTCGCGCGGTGAGTGCCCTTCGAACAGCAGGCGCGTCGCGTCGATGCCGTGCGCGGCGAAGCGGGCCGCGAGCGCGTCCTGCTCGCGCGGGTCGTCGAGATGCGGCGCCTTCACGAACAGCTTTGCGTTCGGCACGTCGCGCAGCACGCGCGACCAGACGCCGATCACGCGATCGGTGAGCTTCGCGAGCTTGCCGAAATAGCCGAAGGTCGGATAGCCGTTCGCGAGCATCGGCAGCGGGCCGCCGTCGAGTTCGATCGCGGGCGGCGTGAAGCACAGGTAGCTGTCGGGCAGGTGCCACGCGCGCTCGACGAAATGCGCGGACTCGTCGGCCGGCATCACGTAGCGATCGCCGAGCACGTAGTCGATCGCGCGCATGCCGGTGCTCGCGAAATAGCCGGGCCAGCTCACCTGCAGCGGCGCGGGCTTCCATGCGAACAGCGGCAGGCGGTTGTGGATCGTGTGGCCGGACGCGTCGATCAGCACGTCGATGCCGTCGTCGCGAATGCGCGCGGCCGCGGCTGCGTCGTCGAGGCCGGCAAGCGAAGTCCACGATGCGAAGCGCGGCCTGATGCGCGCGGTCACGTCGTCCTCGACGTCGCGCGTCGCATACGCGTGCAGTTCGACGCGCTCGCGCTTCAGGTGCGCGAGCATCCCTTCGATGAAGTAACCGACCGGATGCGCCTTCAGGTCGCCCGACACGATGCCGACGCGCAGCGGACGGCCGATGCGCGCGCTCAGGTCGACCTGCCACGTCGCGTACGGCTGCGCGTGCTGCGTGACGAGCGCATCGAAGCGCGCGGCTTCGTCGAGATACGCTTGCGGGTCGAACGCGTCGCTGTAGTGATACGCGAACAGCAGGTTGCTGCGCGGCTCCGGCAGTTCCGGGCGCAGCGCGACCGCGTGCTGGTACGCCTCGAGCGCGGCCGCGATCTCGTTCAGGTCGAGCAGCGCATTGCCGAGGTTGTTGTAGGCCTGTCCGTGGTCGGGCTGCAGCGCGATCACCTGGCAGAATGCATCGACGGCCTCGCGCGCGTTGCCCGCGAGTCGCTGCGCGTTGCCGAGGTTGTTGTAGGCGTCGACGTAGCCGGGCCGCAGCGCGATCGCGAGACGGAAACACTCGGCGGCGGCGGCCGGGCGGTTGTGCGCCTGCATCACGTTGCCGAGGTTGTAGTAGTAGATCGCGTCGGGCTTGATCTCGATCGCCGCCATGATCAGCTCGGCTGCCTCGTGATACCGCCCGTACTGGTGACCGATCAGGCCGAGCAGATGCAGCGCGTCCGCGTGCCGCGGGTCGGCGTCGAGGATCCGGCGGTACAGCGTCTCGGCCTCTTCGAGGCGATCGGCCTGATGGAGCGCCAGCGCCGCTTCGATCGTGGCGACGGGGGAGTCGGACAGCGTGAGATCAGTCATGGTAAGCCAGCGTGGGTTCGGTACGGGATCCGCGTTGCAGGTCGGGCAACCGTCGTGCAGCGACGTGCGCGCTGCAGCGCGCGCATGGCGAGCGCGGACGGTCGCCGACGCAGATGCATTCTCGTCGCGCGAGTGCGGTTCCAATTGATGGAGGAGGCGGCCGAATTGGTCGCTGTTCCCGCTACGGGACGGTCGGCCCGAGCGGCTTTCGGGGGCGCGTATGTGGTGTGGGTCGGCGAAGGCGAGCGCCGGGCGCGCATGGCGGTAAAGCGTGCGCATATCCACGACTTCCGCTGGCACGATATGCGCCACACGTGGGCAAGCTGGCATGTGCAACGCGGCACACCGCTGCAGGTGCTCAACGAGTTGGGCGGCTGGGAAACGCAGGAAGCGATGCAGCGGTATGCGCACCTGTCGGCGGATCACCTGGCGCAGTGGGTCGCGCCGCTGACGGCCGAGCCGGCGCCGAGGCTAGCTGCAATTTAGCTGCAATGAGACTGTACGATGAGGGAAGGAAACCGCTGAGAGCCTGACTAGGCTTGGCGCGCCCGGCTGGGATCGAACCAGCAACCCCTGCCTTCGGAGCTTTACCGACGCACAACACATCCTTTTAAATCAAAGCCTTACGCAACTCGCAAACTCCAAAACCAAGGCTGCACAAGGTCATCCAAGGCCAATCTAGGCCACTCAAGGTGCAATTTAGCTGTACACATCCTGCCCCAAATTGCGCCCGTATAGGTGCAATTTCACATAGCTATTCTGGAGGCCGTGTGTACAATGCGGCTAACCTAACCAGTTCGCCCCTCTCACATTTCTATGGCCGAACGGCACTATCCGAGAGCGCCGATCACGGAAGCCCTGATCGACCTGCAGGTCGCCTTCACGTCGCCGCCTGAGTATTCGGATTTTGTCAGGTATGGCGAATCGCTCGTTGCGACCTACCCGTCTGCGTCGCCAATTAATTTCTTGCAGGTCAAGTTCGAGGACCGCGACGGCAAGAAGGACGAGCCGGCAGTCGATTCCGGCATGACGAAAGTCGGCGTCCGGCTGACGTCAACGTCTGCCGATCGAATCCTCCAGCTTCAACGCCGCGGCTTCACGTTCAGTCATATGCCCCCTTACTCTCGATGGGCGTCGTTCGCGGCGGAAGCGAGAGTTCAGTGGGAACAGTTCGTGGCTACGTTCCACCCCATTGCTGTTACAAGGGCTGCCGTTCGTTATATCAACCGAATCGTGATTCCTTCGGCTTCGGCGGACATGCAGCAATACTTCCGGATGTATCCCCAAGTCCCGGGGGGCGTGCCACAAACGGTTACAGGCTGCTTCATGCAGTTGGTGATGCCCCAAAGTGATATCTCGGACTCTGCCTCGGCGGTAATCAATTTCGCTCTTGAACCGCAATCGGAGCCTGACACGCTATCGTTCTTGCTCGACTTCGATGTGTTCTCGGCATGCGAGCTGACGCCGTCTGGTGACGAGGTATGGGATACGCTGGCACAACTACGCAATCGAAAAAACGAACTGTTCGAAGCATCAATAACTGACGCGGCCCGGGGGCTCTTCAAATGACAACAATAGTTGCATGGAGTGAGGGAAACGGACTGTTCTTCAATCCAGGTAGCAGTAATGCCACGGGGTTGACACCTCGCAATTACTTGAATAACAGCTCGCGTGCTCCCAAGCACGATCCAATCGTGCTCGCTGTACAAACGGCCAAGCGCGAAATTCAACGACTGGAACACTTTGAGGAGAACTGGGACGGGTACGGAAGCGCGAAGCCCGATCGCAACGCGATAAAGCGTGCGATCGAAGTGTTACCGAATTTCATCCCAGCGGCCGAGAAGACCGGTGGGTGGAAACTGCCCCACGTATCGGCTAACGAAAGCGGTGAGGTCTTGCTGGAGTGGTGGAAGTCGGAGAAGAAGCTCACGTTGTTCGTGAGAGAAGATGGTATCGACTACCTGCGCACCTGGGGATCCGACATCGAAGACGAAATGACCGATGGCGAGCTGTCGGAAGACGCATTCCCCGGTCTGTGGTCGTGGCTTTCGACGATTTGATGCATCCAGCTTTCCCATGGCAGACGACAGCGTCCACGATGACGAGCCGCTTTATAGGCGGGTGCCGAACCTCTCCACGATGTTCAAGATGGAGAACGATAAGCTTCGCCTGAGCTCCAGCGTATTTAACGACTCCCAATCGTCAACAGGGGAAAAGCGCCCGTCGGTTGACCGCGCGAAGCTTCGAAATTTCGATCCTAAGCTGAGCAAGACCGCACCGACACAAGGAATCGTAGGGTTGCTTACCGGTGATGTCCGATTGATTCGAGATGTCAAAAAAACAGACACCTCTGGCAACACCGAGTACGTTCACGACGTGGACGTGGTACCCGCGCCGTTGCCCGACAATGACTCTCACGCCCTCGTAACTGTTACACCTCAGTTCGAGGCCCGTCGGCCGTTCGATCGCCTGAAGGACAGCCTTGCTCGCCTTGCCGAAAAACAGGGTTGGCTCATCGAGCCGTCGTAGATCTCCACTCGGTTGCGCACCCGGCCGCAACTCACCACCGCGATTGTTCTTCCGTCGCCAGCGAGCAACCGTGCAGCGCTGTAAGGCGCCGAATGCATGCAATATGCCCCGCTTCAATGCCCTCCCGGAGGAACGCTCGACTGCGACATGCACCAGCAACGCTGCGCCGATCGCCGCAGCGACAGCCATCAGCGCCATTCCTCAAAATCCAAGTACTCGCCAAACCGCACCCTGACTCCTTCCATCGCCTCGTCCGCGAACCATTTCATCAGATTAGTGTGTTCCTGTATCTTGTCCTGCGGCATTACACCGTTATTGGTTTTTATGGCCTCGTCAATCGCCCACAGGGACGCGTGATTCGCGTTGAGAACGCGTACATACGCAGCTAGCTTCTTGCCAAACAAAAACTCGATCTTAGGAAGCTCGTTCAGCATTTTCGTCATATCGCTCGAGTAAAACGGCAGCGGCCCGCGCTGCACGACGGCGCTTGCAAACGCCCAGACAATCTGGAACGCCTCGTAGCGCTTCTCGAAAAGGTCCAGGTTTAGCTTTGCCCTCGCGACGCGGTATTGCCGCCACGCGATCAAGCCGGCGACGACACCAACCAGTAACGCAACGACGGCGGCCGGCACCCCCTTCATCAGTTCAAAGCATACGGATTGCGCCACACACATCCCCGACGCAGCCACGCCGCCCACGTCATTGTGACTGGACGGTAGGGCAACCACTGATGCGCCCCCTACGCTCATCAAATCGTTGCAGATGGTTTGCGCTGTACACGTCCCGGACATACTCGACCCCGTTATTGGAATGGATCAAGAGTATCGCAAGCCAATCGAAATGCTGAGATTGCATAACCAAGGCGCATAAAAGTGCATAGAAGAATCGGCCGGTCGATCGCCGCGCGGCCCGTGCTGGCCGGCCCCGAGCGCCGGGCGCATGAGTGCATAAAAAGCGATCGTTTTTGTGGGCAGGTGGGGAGGGGCTACAACTGCGCGCGCCGGCTCGGAATCCTCCTCCTCAGGGGCAGATCCCGCCCCGCGATGCCCCCTCCCGCACGTCAACCGGCCCGCCACGGGCCTCCCGCGGGTTGCCACGCTCTGTGGCGCAGGTTTGCAGCCGGCCGCCCTGAGGTGGCCCAAAGCACGCGCACACGAAAAAGCCGCCGGCACCGTAATGCCTGGCGGCTGGTTTCGCGGGTGTCCGATAGCGCGATCGCCGTGCTGCTGCGCCAGCGCGCGAAGAAGCGCGCACCCGAGTTTGTCGACAGCGTGTTCGTCTACCACGGCCGGCCGGTCTATCAGACCGTGACCGAAGCCTGGCGCAAGGCATTGAAGCGCGCCGGCATCCGCGATTTCCGCTGGCACGACCTGCGCCACACCTGGGCGAGCTGGCACGTGCAGCGCGGCACGCCGCTGCAGGTGTTGAAGGAGTTGGGCGGATGGGAGACGCTGGAAATGGTGCAGCGCTACGCGCACCTATCAGCGGACCACCTGACGCAGTGGGTGCAGTCGCACACGCAGGCCGCCGAGCCGCACGTCGCCGGCTGACTGTAATTTCACTGAAGTAGGAGAAAACGATGAAGTAGCGAAACCGCTGGAAGCCTGACTAGGCTTGGCGCGCCCGGCTGGGATCGAACCAGCAACCCCTGCCTTCGGAGGGCAGTACTCTATCCATTGAGCTACGGGCGCATATGACAGTGACGACAGTGAAACGACCCCAATAAACTGGCCGCCCACCATTGACAAGACCGCAAGGATACCCGGTTTCCCAAAACGCGTCCACCTTGCCCGCCGAAACCCCGTCAGGCCCCCAATTCGTGCGGGTAAACACGCGCCTTCGCGCCGCTCGCCGTGATGTAAACGTTCCGTCTATAATCGTCCGGACTCATTGGATCGCCAGCCATTTTGCCGTTGCACCGCGCTCACAATTCCTAATCACGGAGACGAGGCAAGCATGAGCGAAGCACCCCACGAATCTCCCGTCAAAACCCCCGGGCAGCTGATTGCCGTCGTCATCGCCTCATTCGCGATTCCGATCGCCCTGATCGTCCTGTTTGCCACTTATGCCAACCATGCGTTCCGTTCGGGCGCGGGCACGGACGCGTTATCCGACGAACAGGTCGCCGCGCGGATCGCACCGCTCGCGAAAGTCGACGTGAAGGACGCCAATGCGCCCCGCACGTACAAGACCGGCGAGGAAGTCTACAAGGCCGTGTGCGTGACCTGTCACGGCACGGGCGCCGCCGGCGCGCCGAAGTTCGGCAACAAGGACGACTGGGCACCGCGCATCTCGCAGGGCTTCGACACGCTGCTGAAAACGGCGCTGTCGGGCAAGGGCGCGATGCCGCCGCGCGGCGGCACGAGCCCCGACGACGTCAGCGACTATGAAATCGCGCGTGCGATCGTCTACATGGCGAACAACGACGGCGCGAACTTCCCCGAACCGGCTGCCCCGGCCGCCAATGCGGCACCGGCGGCGAGCGGCGCGGCGGGTGCGGCAGGCGCTTCGGGCGCCGATGCATCGAACGCGCAGGCCGCCGCTGCAATGGCCGCGATCGCCGCGCTTCCGAAGGCCGGCGAAAAGCCCGCGGCCGCGCCGGCCAGCGCCGACGCAGCCTCCGCCGGCAAGGCGCTGTACACGCAAGTGTGCCAGGCGTGTCACGCGGCCGGCGTGCTCGGCGCGCCAAAGTTCGGCAGCAAGGAAGACTGGGCGCCGCGCCTGAAGGAATCGATGGATACCGTCTACAACTACGCGCTGCACGGCAAGGGCGCGATGCCGCCGAAGGGCGGGTCGAGCGCGTCCGACGCCGACGTGAAGGCGGCCGTCGACTACATGGTCAACGCGTCGAAGTAACGCCTGCCGGCCAGAAAAAACCCCCGCGGCGCGCACGCATCGCGGGGGTTTCGTTTATCCGGATCGCCGGGGCGTCCGAGCGCCGAAGCGCGCCGCCTCACTTCTGCAACAGCGCCTTCAGGCTCGCGAGCCGGTCCTTCGGCGTCATCGGCGCTTCCTCCGGCGTCGGCGGCGGCGCTTCGTCGAGCCCCATCTCGGGAATGAAGCGCGACGGCTCGCACACGACCGTCTCGCGTGCCCGCTTGCGCTTCTTGCACCAGTTCAGGTGCAGGCTGCGCTGCGCGCGCGTGATCGCGACGTACATCAGCCGGCGCTCCTCCTCGATCCGCTCGCTGTCGATCGGGCCGTCGTCGTCGCTGCCGCCGCGGTGCGGCATGATCCCTTCCTCGACGCCGACCAGGAACACGTGCGGATACTCGAGCCCCTTCGACGCATGGACGGTCGACAGCCGCACGGCGTCCGGATCCTCGTCCTTCCCTTCGAGCATCGACATCAGCGCGACGGTCTGGATCAGGCCGAGCAGGTTCTTGCCGGTATCCGCAAGCCCGTCCGCGTTGTGGAAGCCGTCGGCCTCGCCGTCGACGGCTTCGGTCTCCGGCTTGGTGCCCTTGCGCTTCAGCCATTCGAGGAATTCGAGCACGTTCTGCCACTTCGACTGCGCCTGCCGCTCGTCGAACGCGTCGTACAGGTAGGCCTCGTAGTGGATGGCCTCCATCATGTCGTCGAGCACGACGGTCGCGGGCTCCTTGTCCGCGCGATCGGTCAGGCGCTGGATGAAGTCGCAGAACATCCTGAGCGGCTCGACCTGCCGCGCGGACAGCCGCGCCTCGATCCCGCCCATGTACACGGCCTCGAACAGCGACACCTTCGCCTGGCCCGCGAACGAGCCGAGCGCCTCGAGCGTCGTGTTGCCGATGCCGCGGCGCGGCGTCGTGACCGCGCGGATGAACGCGGGATCGTCGTCGGCGTTCGCGATCAGGCGCAGGTACGCGCACAGGTCCTTGATCTCGGCCTTGTCGAAGAACGACTGGCCGCCCGACAGCACGTATGGAATCCGCTCGCGCCGCAGCACCTGCTCGAAGATCCGCGCCTGGAAGTTGCCGCGATACAGGATCGCGTAGTCGCGGAACTGCGCGCGCCGCTCGAACTTGTGCGCGGACAGCCGGAACACGACCGATTCGGCCTCATGCTCCTCGTCGTTGCACGGCGTGACGGTGATCGAGTCGCCCATCCCGTGCTCGGACCACAGCTTCTTCTCGAACAGCTTCGGGTTGTTCGCGATCACGTTGTTGGCAGCGGTCAGGATCCGCACCGTTGACCGGTAGTTCTGCTCGAGCTTGATCACGTGCAGCTTCGGGAAATCCTTGCCGAGCTGCGCGAGGTTCTCGAGCGTCGCGCCACGCCAGCCGTAGATCGCCTGGTCGTCGTCGCCCACCGCCGTGAACGCGGCGCGCGGGCCGGCGAGCAGCTTCAGCAGCTCGTACTGGCACGCGTTGGTGTCCTGGTATTCGTCGATCAGCAGGTAGCGCAGCTTGTTCTGCCAGCGGTCGCGCACCTGCTCGTTCTTCGCGAACAGCTCGGCCGGCAGGCGGATCAGGTCGTCGAAGTCGACCGCCTGGTATGCATGCAGCGTCGCGACGTAGTTGCGGTAGACCAGCGCCGCCTGGTGCTCGTCCTCGTTGGCCGCGATCGTCATCGCCTCCTCGGGCATGATCAGGCCGTTCTTCCACAGCGAGATGGTGCTCTGGATCTTGCGGATCAGGCCCTTGTCGGTGGTGCCGATCTGCTCCTGGATCATCCCGAAGCAGTCGTCCGAATCCATGATCGAGAACTGCGGCTTCAGGCCGACGTGCTCGGCCTCCTGGCGCAGGATCTGCACGCCGAGCGAGTGGAACGTACACACGGTGAGCTGGTTGACGGGCACCTTGCGGCCTTCCTTGCCGGGCGTGGTGAGCGTCTTGCCCTCGAGCAGCTTCGACACGCGCTCGCGCATTTCGGCGGCGGCCTTGTTCGTGAACGTGACGGCCGCGATGTGGCGCGGCTCGAAGCCTTTCGCTTCGATCAGGTGCGCGATCTTCTGCGTGATCACGCGGGTCTTGCCGCTGCCCGCGCCGGCGAGCACGAGGCAGGGCCCGTCGAGGTAGCGCACCGCTTCGTTCTGAGCGGAGTTGAGGCCTGCGGACATGATGGCGGATGATGTTGCGGTTGACGGCGAACGCCGGGAGGATGCCGCGCGCGACAGGCCTGGAATGCAGGCGGACACGCGGGGCAGGACGCGCATGTTAACACGTCGGCGACGCGCTTTTCGGGAGCGCCGCCGGACGGGGCCGGGCGGGCAGGCGGTCGTTTCTCGGGCGGGCGTGTGCCGGCTTTTCGTGCGGGCAAGCTGCCGTTTCGCCTTCTTGTCGGGTTCTTTATCCAGTCCTCGCCGATCCTTGTCCGGACGGCCAATCCGGCCCCATCCACGGCCCGATCGGTCACAATGGGCGGCCGTCGCGGTGGCAAGCCCGCGGCGGGACGCGCCCCAACGCCGCCCGCGGGGTCGATGCGCGCAGCGCCCGGCGGTCCGACGCAGATTGCCGGCTGCGGCCGCGCGCATGCCGTGTCCTGCCGGGCATTTTGCCGAGCGCGTCGGTGTGCGCCGCCGCGCCATGCCAAAATAGCCGGTCGTCCTCGCGCCCCAGCGGCGCGCCCTCTTTTCGTTTCGTACGCAGCCAGGGATTGCCATGTCGTCATTGCTCAGGATTGGTTTGATGGGTTTCGGTTTCGCCGGCGCGACGTTCCACGCGCCCGTGATCGCCACGAGCGGCCGCACCGAGGTCGCCGCGATCGCGACGGGGCAGCCCGATCGCGCGCGCGCCGCCTTTCCGGGCGCCCGCATCGTCCCCGATCTCGACACGCTGCTCGGCCTCGACGACATCGACTGCGTGGTGATCGCCACGCCGAACGACACGCACTTCGCACTCGCGCGCCAGGTGCTCCAGGCCGGCCGCCACGTCGTCGTCGACAAGCCCGTCACGCTCACGGCCGACGAAGCGCTCGCGCTCGCGCGGCTCGCGAACGCGCGCAGCCGCCTGTTCGCGCCGTTCCACAACCGCCGCTGGGACGGCGACTTCCTCACCGTGCGCCGCATCGTCGAATCCGGCGAACTCGGCCGGCTCACCTATTTCGCGTCGCACTTCGACCGCTTCCGGCCGACGCCGCGCACGCGCTGGCGCGAGGAGCCCGCACGCGGCGGCGGCCTGCTGCTCGATCTCGGCCCGCACCTGATCGATCAGGCGCTCGCGCTCTTCGGGCTGCCGGAAACGGTCAGCGCCACGGTCAAGACACGCCGCGACAACGGCACGGCGCCCGATTTCGTGCACCTGCTGCTCGGCTATCCGGACAAGGACGTCGCTCTGCACGCGAGCGCGCTGTCGGCGATCGAGCCCGCGCGCTTCACGCTGCACGGCACGCGCGGCAGTTACCAGAAGTTCGGGCTCGACACGCAGGAAGACCAGTTGAAGGCCGGCCTCACGCCGGATCACGTCGAGTTCGGCGGCGGCAACCCGCCCGGCGTGCTGCGCGTGCTCGACGGCGAGGTCGAGGTCGAGCGGCCGGTGCCGACGCTCGACGGGCAGTACGCGGAGTTCTATCGCGCGCTCGCCGCGTCGGTCCACGACGGCGCGCCGTTCCCGGTCACGCCGCAGGACGCCGTCGACGTGATGACGATCATCGAGCTCGCCGCGCAAAGCGAGCACGAAGGCCGCCGGGTACCGTTCGTGCGTCGCATCGTCTGACGGCCGCCGGCCGGGTCGTCGCCCCGGCCGCAGCCGCCACCTCGCGCCGCGCCGCCCCCGGCTGCGGCCACCCGTCAGCCGCCACGGCGCCACGACCCCGAACATTCCGTTACAAATGGTGCGGGAACGAAAGTCAGCGGTCATCCGGTCTGACGCGTTTCTCAAAAAGTCGATCCGACACCAAACCGTCAGGAGAATGTGATGCAACGGTTGATTCGCGCAGCGGCATGCTGCGTCCTGGTTTCCTCGCTCGCGGCCTGTATCGTGCAGCCGCAGCGGCCGGCCCGACAGGCGCCCCCGCCCCCGCCGCGGCCGAATCCGCAGGTCGTCGCGAACGATCGCCTGCAGGAGGTCCAGGGCCGGATCGACAACCTGCACCGCCGCATCGACGCGCGCGTGAACGGCGGCTACTACCCGCCGCCGTACGGCGCGCAGCTGCACCACCGCCTCGACGTGATCCGCCAGGAAGCGAACGACATGTCGGGCCAGCACAACGGCGGCCTGTCCGGCGACGAGCAGCGCGTGCTGAACCAGGAACTCGACACGGCCGCGCGCGCGATCGGCGAGTAATCCCGGCCATGCGGGCGCCCGCCGGTGCCGGCAGAAGCGGCGGCGCCACACGCCGCCGCTTGTCGCGAAGCGACATTCTTTTGCTCAAATTGACAATGCCCACCCGCTCGCGTACAGTCGCCCGCACGCGTCGGGAGAGCGTGTGACCGCGTAGCAGCAACGCCGGTCGCGCCGCCGAAGGGGCACACCCGCAAACTCTCAGGCAAAAGGACCGACCGCGTCGGGGAATCCCGTCCGCGCATTGCGCGGGCCGCACTCCCCGCACTCTGGAGAGCGGCAGTAGCCCGCAGCACATTGGCTGCGCGGGCAGGCTGCCCACCGAAGGGGCGCGCGTTCGCCGGCTCGTGGCCGCGGCGCAATCTCTCAGGTATCGAGGACAGAGGGGCATGTACCGGATCGCTTCGCAGGCCCCAAGGCCGCGACGGTCGGCACATGGCCGTTCTGACCCGCGCGCAAGCGCCTTGCCTGAGGCCTCGATGACTGCACTGAATCAAACCCCGCTCAACGCCGCGCACCGCGCGCTCAATGCCCGCATGGTCGACTTCGGCGGCTGGGACATGCCCGTCAACTACGGCTCGCAGATTGAAGAACACGAAGCCGTGCGCACCGACGCCGGCATGTTCGACGTGTCGCACATGTGCGTCGTCGATTTCACCGGCAGCCGCGTGCGCGCGTTCTTCGAGCACGCGATCGCGAACAACGTCGGCAAGCTCAAGATCCCCGGCAAGGCACTCTACTCGTGCCTGCTCAATCCGCAGGGCGGCGTCATCGACGACCTGATCGTCTATTACTTCACCGAAGACTTCTTCCGCGTCGTCGTCAACGCCGGCACGGCCGAGAAGGACATCGCGTGGTTCAACCAGCTCAACGAACAAGGCGGCTACGGCCTGACCATCGCGCCGCGCCGCGATTTCGCGATCGTCGCCGTTCAGGGCCCGAACGCCCGTGAAAAGGTCTGGACGACGGTGCCCGCCGCGCGCGCCGCGACCAGCGAGCTGAAGCCGTTCAACGCCGCGCAGGTCGCCGGCACGCCGTTCGGCGATCTCACCGTCGCGCGCACCGGCTACACGGGCGAAGACGGCTTCGAGGTGATCGTCCCGGCCGTGCACGTCGTAGCGCTGTGGAACGCGCTGCAGCAAAACGGCGTGCGCCCGTGCGGACTCGGCGCGCGCGACACGCTGCGCCTCGAGGCCGGCATGAACCTGTACGGCCAGGACATGGACGACACCGTGTCCCCGCTCGATGCGGGCCTCGCGTGGACGGTCGACCTGTCGGCGCCGCGCGAGTTCGTCGGCCGTGCCGCGCTCGAGGCAAACGGCACGCGCGCCGCGTTCGTCGGCCTGATCCTGCTGAAGGAAAACGGCAAGGCGGGCGGCGTGCTGCGCGCGCACCAGAAGGTCGTCACGCCGCACGGCGAAGGCGAGATCACGAGCGGCACGTTCTCGCCGTCGATGCAGGAGTCGATCGCGTTCGCGCGCGTGCCGGCGGCCGTCCAGGTCGGCGACACGGTCCATGTGCAGATTCGAGACAAGCAACTTCCCGCGCGCGTGGTAAAACTGCCGTTCGTGCGCAACGGCAAGGTCCTCGCTGCGTAACGACCGGGAGGCGACCGGGAGGCCGCCTGCCGTGAAGCCGGGAAATGGCGCCCGGCGCAACCACACCCGGCGCGCCCCGGCGGCGCGCCAGCATAACGAACACACCCTTTTATCCAGGAGCATCCGATGAGCAACGTCCCGGCCGATCTGAAGTACACCGACGAACACGAGTGGGTCCGCACCGAAGCCGACGGCACGCTGACGGTCGGCATCACCGATCACGCGCAGAGCACGCTCGGCGACATCGTCTTCCTCGAGCTGCCGCAAGTCGGCAAGTCGGTGAACGCGGGCGACGCCGTCGGCGTCGTCGAATCGGTGAAGGCGGCATCCGACATCTACTCGCCGGTGTCCGGCGAAGTCGTCGCCATCAACGAAGAAGCCGCCGACTCGCCGGAAGAAGTGAACAGCGACGCGTACGGCGTGTGGCTCTTCAAGATCAAGCTCGCGGCCGGCGCCTCGACCGACAAGCTGATCGACGCTGACGCCTACAGCAAGCTGATCGACTAATTTTCCTTACCCGAACCGCGCGGGGCCGGCCTCGGCCCGCGCGGGACCAGAGTCACGCCATGAAGCTCGAACACCCGGACCGCCTGATGAACCGCACGCCCCTCTCGCTCGCCGCGCTCGAAACGCACGACGCGTTCGCAGAACGCCACATCGGCCCCGATGCCGCCAGCCAGCAGGCCATGCTCGACACGCTCGGCTTCGCGTCGCGCGCCGCCCTGATCGACGCCGTGATCCCGGCCTCGATCCGCCGCGCCGAAACGCTGCCGCTCGGCCCGTTCGCGCAACCGAAGAGCGAGGCCGAAGCCCTCGCCGCGCTGCGCGCCCTCGCGGACAAGAACCAGGTGTTCCGCTCGTATATCGGCCAGGGCTATTACGACTCGCACACGCCGGCCGTGATCCTGCGCAACGTGCTCGAAAACCCGGCGTGGTACACGGCCTACACGCCGTACCAGCCCGAAATTTCCCAGGGTCGCCTCGAGGCGCTCCTGAACTTCCAGCAGATGGTCGCCGACCTCACGGGCCTCGCGATCTCGAACGCATCGCTGCTGGACGAAGCAACCGCCGCGGCCGAAGCGATGACGCTGCTGCAGCGCACCGGCAAGCCGGCGTCGAACGTGTTCTACGTCGCCGACGACGTGCTGCCGCAGACGCTCGAAGTGATCCGCACGCGCGCGCTGCCGATCGGCATCGAGGTCAAGACGGGCCCGGCGGCCGACGCCGCGCAGGCCAACGCGTTCGGCGTGCTGCTCCAGTACCCGGGCGTGTACGGCGACGTGCGCGACTACCGCGCGCTCACCGAAGCAATCCACGCGGCCGGCGGCCATGTGGTCGTCGCGGCCGACCTGCTCGCCCTGACCGTGCTGACGCCGCCCGGCGAATGGGGCGCGGACGTCGCGGTCGGCAACACGCAGCGCTTCGGCGTGCCGATGGGCTTTGGCGGCCCGCACGCCGCTTACATGGCCGTGCGTGACGAATTCAAGCGCCAGATGCCGGGCCGCCTGGTCGGCGTGACCGTCGACGCGCAGGGCAAGCCCGCGCTGCGCCTCGCGTTGCAGACGCGCGAACAGCACATCCGCCGCGAGAAGGCGACGTCGAACGTGTGTACCGCGCAAGCGCTGCTCGCGATCATGGCGAGCATGTACGCGGTCTACCACGGCCCGCACGGCCTGAAGACGATCGCGCTGCGCGTGAACCGCATCGCGGCGCTGTTCGCCGCCGGCGTGAAGCAGCTCGGCTTCGCGACCGTCAACGACACGTTCTTCGACACGCTGACGATCGATACCGGCGCGCGCACCGCGCAGGTCCACGAATTCGCGAAGGCCAAGCGCATCAACCTGCGTCGCGTGAGCGACACGCAAGTCGGCGTGTCGGTCGACGAAACGACGACCCGCGACGACCTCGCCGATCTCCTCGCCGTGTTCGCGCAGGCCGCGGGCGGCACCGCGCCGGCCGTGGACGCGCTGGACGCGGGCCTCGGCGGCGTCGCCGTGCTGCCGGCCGGCCTCGAGCGCACGAGCGCGTACCTGACGCACCACGTGTTCAACCGCCACCATTCCGAAACCGAAATGCTGCGCTACCTGCGCAGCCTGTCGGACAAGGATCTCGCGCTCGACCGCTCGATGATCCCGCTCGGCTCGTGCACGATGAAGCTGAACGCGACGTCGGAAATGCTGCCGGTCACGTGGCCCGAATTCGGCCGGATCCACCCGTTCGCGCCGGCCGAGCAAACCGTCGGCTATCGCGAGATGATCGACCAGCTCGAGCAGATGCTCGTCGCCGCGACCGGCTATGCGGCCGTGTCGCTGCAGCCGAACGCCGGCTCGCAGGGCGAATACGCGGGCCTCTTGATCATCCACGCATACCACGCATCGCGCGGCGAAGCGCATCGCGACGTGTGCCTGATCCCGGCCTCCGCGCACGGCACGAACCCGGCGTCGGCGCACATGGCCGGCATGAAGGTCGTGGTCGTCGCATGCGACGCGCAGGGCAACGTCGACATCGCCGACCTGAAGGCGAAGGCCGATCAGCACGCGAACGACCTCGCGGCGATCATGATCACGTATCCGTCGACGCACGGCGTGTTCGAGCAGAACGTCCGCGAGATCTGCGAGATCGTGCATGCGCACGGCGGCCAGGTGTACGTCGACGGCGCGAACATGAACGCGATGGTCGGCCTGACCGCGCCGGGCCAGTTCGGCGGCGACGTGTCGCACCTGAACCTGCACAAGACCTTCTGTATCCCGCACGGCGGCGGCGGCCCGGGCGTCGGCCCGGTCGCGGTCGGCGCGCACCTCGCGAAGTTCCTGCCGAACCAGCGTTCGACCGGCTACGCGCGTGCGGAAGACGGCATCGGCGCGGTGTCGGCCGCGCCGTACGGCTCGGCGTCGATCCTGCCGATCTCGTGGATGTACATCGCGATGATGGGCGCGAAGAACCTGACCGCCGCGACGGAAACCGCGATCCTCAACGCGAACTACATCGCGAAGCGCCTCGCGCCGCACTATCCGGTGCTGTATTCGGGCCCGGGCGGGCTGGTCGCGCACGAGTGCATTCTCGACCTGCGTCCGCTCAAGGAAACGAGCGGCATCAGCGTCGACGACGTCGCGAAGCGCCTGATGGACTACGGCTTCCATGCGCCGACGATGAGCTTCCCGGTGCCGGGCACGCTGATGGTCGAGCCGACGGAATCGGAATCGCAGGAAGAACTCGACCGCTTCATCGCCGCGATGATCGCGATCCGCGAAGAAATCCGTGCCGTCGAGGAAGGCCGCGCCGACCGCGACGACAACCCGCTGCGTCACGCGCCGCACACGGCAGCCGTCGTCACCGCGAACGAATGGCCGCACGCGTACTCGCGCGAGCAGGCGGCGTACCCGGTCGCGTCGCTCGGCACGAACAAGTACTGGCCGCCGGTCGGCCGCGCGGACAACGCCTACGGCGACCGCAACCTGTTCTGCTCGTGCGTGCCGGTGTCGGACTACGCATAACGCTCGCCGCGCTCCGGAGTCCGGCCGTGACCACACCGCACGCAACCCTCGGTTGCGTGCGGTTTTTGCGTCCGCTGCCGGCTCGATCGATTCACGCTTGCCCGCCAATCCGGCTAACATCACACGCGATCCAGCCAATCAAGGAGTTCCGCATGGTGCGTCCGATGTTTCCGGGCCAGGGTGCCACGCAGGAGCGGCCGCGCACGCGCCGCGTCGTGCCGCTGCTCGTCGCGTCGCTGTCGTTGGCCGCCGCCGGCCTCGGCACGGCCGGCAGCGCGCGCGCGGCGATGAATTTCTGCGCGGCGCCCGCGTTGCAGGCGAGCGAGACGACGCAGGCCGAGCCGGGCGTGCAGGCATTGATCCGCAGCGTCGACGCGCGCATCGGCGAGCAGCCGAAGGCAATGGCGCGCGTGCACACCGAGGGCACGCTGCCGCACGAAGGCATCTACGACCAGAGCGTCGACGCGCTGAAGGACATGGAGCTGATGCGCGACGCCGCGCTCGCGTGGCGCGTGACCAATGCGCCGCGCTACCTGCAACTCGTCGACCGCTTCCTGTCCGCGTGGGTGTCGACCTATCAGCCGGGCTTCAACCCGATCGACGAGACGCGCTTCGACAGCCTGATCGTCGCGTACGACATGACGGCGAGCGCGCTGCCGGTCAAGACGCGTAACGCGACGGCGGCGTTCATCGCGAAGCTCGGCGCCGGTTACGTCGCGCAGATCGACGCGCAGAAGCGCCCGCTCGCCGGCACCTGGCGCAACAACTGGCAGAGCCACCGGATCAAGCTGATCGCGCTGTCCGCGTTCACGCTCGGCGACCGCAAGATGATGAACGCCGCGCAGCGGCTGTTCGTCGAGCATCTCGCCGACAACATCGGCCCGGACGGCAAGACCTGGGATTTCGAGGAACGCGATGCGCTGCATTACGCGGTGTACGACCTGCAGCCGCTGGTGACGGCCGCGCTCGCCGCGCGCCGCTTCAACCGCAACTGGCTGCGCGAGCGCGGCGCGAACGGCGCGACGCTCGCGGCCGCGCTCGACTGGCTCGTGCCGTACGCGCTCGGCGAGAAAACGCACGAGGAATTCGTGAATTCGCCGGTGCCGTTCGACGCGAAGCGCCGCGAGGCCGGCTTGCCGGGTTATACGGGGCAGTGGGACCCGAAAAACGCCACCGAACTCTTTCATCTGGCCGCGCGTCTCGACGGGCGCTATGCGCGCGTCGCGCGGCAACTCTCCCCCATGCCGCCCGCATGGCTCGCCGCGTGCCTGCCATTGCAGGCGCGCTAGCATTATTCTTAAAGCAAGGCAGGTATCAAGATGGCAGTCAGCGTGTTTGACCTCTTCAAGATCGGCATCGGCCCGTCCAGTTCGCATACAGTCGGACCGATGCGCGCGGCGCTGATGTTCGTGCAGGGCCTCGAGCGAGACGGGATGCTCGACGCGACGGCCAACGTGAAGGTCGAGCTGTACGGCTCGCTCGGCGCGACCGGCAAGGGCCACGGCACCGATCGCGGCGTGATGCTCGGCCTGCTCGGCGACGCGCCCGACACCGTCGATCCCGACACGATCGACGCGCGGCTCGAGGACATCCGCAAGTCGAAGAAGCTCGCGCTGCTCGGCACGCATCCGGTGCCGTTCGTGCTGAAGGAGAACATCGCGTTCTACCGGCAGGCGCTGCCCGAACACCCGAACGGCATGAAGCTGCGCGCATCCGACGCGAACGGCGACGTGCTGGTCGAGCGCACCTACCTGTCGGTCGGCGGCGGCTTCGTCGTGACGGCCGGTGCGCCGAACACGAAGGTGCTGAGCGCGGCCGAGCAGATGACGCATCCGTTCCGCACCGGCGCGGAGCTGCTCGCGCTGACCGAGTCGACCGGCAAGTCGATCGCGCAGCTGATGTGGGAAAACGAGCGTGCGTGGCACACCGAGGAAGAGACGCGCGACGGGCTGCTGAAGATCTGGGCCGTGATGCAGTCGTGCGTGTCGCGCGGCTGCGGAATCGGCAATCCGGAAGCCGACGGCAACCTGCCCGGCCCGTTCCAGGTCAAGCGCCGTGCGCCGCAGCTGTATCGCGCGTTGACCGGCCATCCGGAGCGCGCGCTGCAGGATCCGCTGTCGATGGTCGACTGGATCAACCTGTATGCGATCGCGGTCAACGAGGAAAACGCGGCCGGCGGCCGCGTCGTCACCGCGCCGACCAACGGCGCAGCCGGCATCATCCCGGCCGTGCTGCACTACTACACGCGCTTCACGCCGGGCGCGAATGAACAGGGCGTGATCGACTTCCTGCTGACCGCCGCCGCGATCGGCATTCTGTACAAGCTCAACGCGTCGATTTCGGGTGCGGAAGTGGGCTGCCAGGGCGAAGTCGGCGTCGCGTGCTCGATGGCGGCCGGCGCACTCGCGGCCGTGCTCGGCGGCACGCCGCGCCAGGTCGAGAACGCGGCCGAGATCGGGATGGAGCACAACCTCGGCCTCACCTGCGACCCGGTCGGCGGGATGGTGCAGATCCCGTGCATCGAGCGCAACGCGATGGCGTCGGTGAAGGCGGTCAACGCGGCGCGCATGGCGCTGCGCGGCGACGGCTCGCACTACGTGTCGCTCGACTCGGTGATCAAGACGATGCGCGAGACGGGCGCCGACATGAAGACGAAGTACAAGGAAACGTCGCGCGGCGGGCTGGCGGTGAATATCGTCGAGTGCTGATGCAGGGTCCGGCGGTCATGCGGGTGAATCGATATCCCGCATGACCGTCGGACACAATCACCGCCATCAATCGTTCAGCCAGTTCTCCAGCCGCAATCCCGGATAGCCGACGAAATCCCGCTCGTTGTTGGTCACGAGCGCGACGTC
Organism: Burkholderia sp. SCN-KJ; assembly: GCF_024656005.1. Lineage (NCBI taxonomy): Bacteria > Pseudomonadati > Pseudomonadota > Betaproteobacteria > Burkholderiales > Burkholderiaceae > Burkholderia > Burkholderia sp. SCN-KJ. The sequence continues at coordinate 30,517 of NZ_JANKOG010000031.1, read as the reverse complement.
GAGCGACACCGCGTGCGCGGCGATCAGCTTGTCGAGATGATCCCTCTTCCGCTCCCGGGTTGCGTCGCGGACCGGACCGTACGCTTGCGCCGCCGCGACGTCGAACGGAGCAACGGGGATATCGTCGATCAGCGCGGCGAGATGGCGACGCTCCCGCGCAGGATTCGCACATGCGGCGACGCCGTACTCGAGCTCGGCATACGTGATCGCCGACATCACCACATCCCCCGTGTAGCACTGCGCAAATCGTTTCGCGACTTGCTCAGGCTGGTTCTTCATCAGATAGATGCACATGTTGGTGTCGAGCATGTAGCGCGGCATTACAGCTCCTCGCGATCGGCCTGCTCCTGGTCGCCGCGCCCTTCGGCCATGAAATCCGGCCCGAATTTCGCGAATTTCTCGAGTACGTGGGCCAAAGGCCGCCGTATCGGTCGAATACGGATTTCGTCACCGATACGCTCGATTTCCAGTTCGATATCGCTGCGCTCATAGGCGAGGTCGGCAGGAATTCGCACGGCCTGCGAGTTGCCGTTCCGAAATACCTTCGTCGTGTGCATGTCGATCTCCGCACGGATGTACATGGGATGTACATTATCCGATGCGGTCTGCGATGTAAATCCGTGTGTGTACATAACATGCGTTCCCTTGAAATCCTTCATCCGCCGCTCGACGCCGACTCGCGGATATCGGGCATCACGGCCACTGCCGTCGCGCATGCAGCACGCGGAGGATCTCGACGATCCCCTCAGCCGGTCTGATGCGATACACGAGCACGTAGTTCGGCGCGACCACCAGTTCGCGCGTGCCGGCCACTCGCCCTTGCCGATACAGCTCTGCACGGGCCGGCAACGTGGCGGCCCTTTGTTCCAGCAGTTCGTCGAGTTCGATTGCGGCCTGCGGGTCGTCCTCGCCGATGTAGTCCATGATCGCGGCGCGATCCTCGTACGCCTTCGGATTCCAGTGCAGCGCGAGGGTCAAGAAGCATCCCCTCGCCTGCCCGCGAGCCGTTCACGCAGCGCCGCACGGCGCGACGCGAAGTCGGCGCTCACCTCCGCGTCGGGAATCGACGCGCGCGGATCGTCCAGCGCCTGCTGCACCTGCTCGCGAAACCAGCGATCGTGGGCCGCTGCCTCGTGTGCCGCCCTCATCGCGGCCGCCCGATCGGGCCGGGTCGCCCGGCCGGCCGCATCCGGGTCGAACTCCGACGCATCCACATCGAAACGGCTGATACCGATGTCGCGCAGAAAGCCGACCAGCGTTTCAAAGCGGCGAAACACCCGCACGTCGCCGCGTTTGGCCGACAGGAAACGTTCGTGCGCACCGCAACGGGCGGAAAGTGCCCAACCGTTGCCGCACCCCGCCACGCGGACCGCGCTTACGGCGCCGGCTTTGACAAGCTCCGTCAGCATCTTTTGATCGATCGTTTCGGTTGTCATGGCGATCCTCGATCCCTTTATCCATCCGTTCGTTGAAATTTTACTATTGCCTGGCCGCCCATTTTATTGTTAATCGGCGCCCACTTTCAGCGGACAAACAGGCATCGGGTCCAGCTTCGCATCCATGGCAATCACTTTTCACCTTCGCGCACCCCGCACAAGCCGGCCGTTCAGCCATCCGAAGCCACGACGCACGCCGCGAACCGCTCCGCGTTCCGACACTTTTCATCGGCCAGCGTGCCGGCGCCCCGACAACAGGCGTAATCTGTACATCCCGCTACCCAGGGAGACGGCAGCCCATGTCGCATTCCAAGGATCTCGAGCCGCGCGCCACCACCGGCGCGCGACTGCTCGTCGATGCGTTGCTCGCCAATCACGTCGAACGCGTGTTCTGCGTGCCGGGCGAGAGCTTTCTCGCCGTACTCGATGCGCTGGCGGACGACACCGCGCGGATCCAGACGGTCGTCTGCCGCCACGAGGCGGCGGCCGCGAACATGGCGGAAGCGGTCGGCAAGCTGACCGGCCGCCCCGGCATCGCGTTCGTCACGCGCGGGCCCGGCGCGACCCACGCGTCGATCGGCGTGCACACCGCGTTCCAGGATTCGACGCCGATGATCCTGTTCGTCGGCCAGTGCGCGCGCGAGCACCTCGATCGCGAAGCCTTCCAGGAAATCGACTACCGCCGGATGTTCGGCCAGATGGCGAAATGGGTCGCGCAGATCGACGACCCGCGCCGCATCCCCGAATACCTGAGCCATGCATTCCACGTCGCGACGTCCGGCCGGCCCGGCCCGGTCGTGCTCGCGCTGCCCGAGGACGTGCTGTCCGACGCGTGCGCGCCGCAACCCGTCGTGCCGGCCGCGAAACGCGTCGCGGCGTCGCCGTCGGCCGCGCAGGTCGACGAGCTGCGCGAACGGCTCGCGCGCGCCGAGCGGCCGTTCGCGATCGTCGGCGGCAGCGGCTGGACGCCCGACGCATGCGCGAACCTGCGCACCTTCGTCGAGCGCTGGCAACTGCCGGTCGCGTGCGCGTTCCGCTTCCAGGACACCTTCGACAACGCGCACCCGAACTACGCGGGCGACGTCGGTCTCGGGATCAATCCCGCGCTCGCCAAGCGAATCCGTGACGCCGACCTGCTGCTGGTGCTCGGCCCGCGTCTCGGCGAAGCGACGACGGGCGGCTATACGCTGCTCGACATCCCGAAGACGCGCCAGACGCTGATCCACGTGCACCAGGGCGCGGACGAGCTCGGCCGCGTGTATGCGGCCGAACTGCCGATCGTGTCCGGGATGCCGGAAATCGCGGCGCCGCTCGCGGCGCTCGAACCGCCGGCACCCCCCACGTGGGCCGGCACGGCCGCCGACGCGCACCGCGCGTACCGTGAATGGCACGCGCCGCTGCCGATGCCCGGCGACGTCCAGCTCGGCGACGTGATGGTGCAGTTGCGCGAGCGCCTGCCGCACGACGCGATCCTGACCAACGGCGCCGGCAACTACGCGATCTGGCTGCATCGCCACTTCGCGTACCGGCACTTTCGCTCGCAGCTCGCACCGACCAGCGGCGCGATGGGCTACGGGCTGCCCGCAGCGCTCGCCGCGAAGTCGCTGTATCCGTCGCGCGCCGTCGTCGCGCTCGCCGGCGACGGCTGCTTCATGATGGCCGGCAACGAACTTGCGACCGCGATGCAGTACGGACTGAACATCGTCGCGATCGTCGTCAACAACGGTCATTTCGGCACGATCCGCATGCATCAGGAGCGCAACTATCCGGGGCGCGTGCACGGCACCGGGCTCACGAACCCCGATTTCGCCGCGTATGCGCGCGCGTTCGGCGCGCATGGCGAGACGGTCGAGCACACCGCCGACTTCGCGCCGGCACTGGAGCGCGCACTGACCTGCGGGCTGCCGGCGCTGATCGAGATCCGCATCCCGCAGGACGCCAGCACGCCGGCCGCGACGCTCGAGCAGATCCGCGAGCAGGGCCGCCGCGCGCGCGGCGCGTGACCATGGAAATGCGCGCCGCTGCGGCCGGCCTCGCGCTGTCGCGCGACGACGCGCTGACGCATCCGGGCACGCTGCTCGCGCCCGACGGCACGCTCGTCGCACCCTACGACCTCGAGCACGGCGGCGCCGCCGCGGAGGATCACGTGCCGGCCGCGCCGGCGCTCGGCCTGCTGCACGCCGCCCACCGGCCGTTCCGGCTCGACTACGGCAGCACGGCGGACGTGTACGTGATCAACGGAATGGGCGTCGCGCTCGGCGACTCGGTGATCGGGCTGACCGCGCTCGCCGCGCTGCGCGCGATGCATCCCGGCCTGCGCTTCACGCTCTACCGGCCGGCCCGCACGCCGCGCTACGTCGACGCGCTGTATGCGCTCGCCGCCGACGTCGTCGCGCCGTCGCGTGCGCTGCCGTGCGCCGCCGACGCACTGCCCGCGCACGCGCCGCGCATCGATCTCGGCAATCACCTGTACTGGCCCGCTTTCGCGCGACAGCCGATGATCGACTTCTTCCTCGACGCGCTCGGCACGGATCCGGTCACGGTGCCGGCCGCCGCGAAGCGCAATCGCTGGCTTGCGCGGCTGCCCCTGCCCGCACTGCCGGCCGAATGGCGGCGGCCGTACGCGCTGTTCTGCCCGCGCGCGAGCACCGCGGTGCGCAGCGTGCCGCCGGTGCTGCGCGCGGCTTTCGTGGAGCGGCTCGCGCGGCGTTACGGGCTGCCGGTGGTCGGCTTCGGCCCCGTCGCGCATCCGGCCTATGTCGACGTGAGCCGCGACGCGGCCGATACCGCGCGCTTCATTGCCTGGGTCAAGGGCGCGAGCGTGCTGTTCGCGCCCGACACGGCCGCGCTGCATCTCGCCGACGGCTTCGACGTGCCGACGCTCGGCTGTTTCACGACGATCTGCCCGGCGCTGCGCGTGCGCGACTATCCGCACTGCGTACCGGTCGCGCTCGATGTGCCGGACGCATTGCACGGGCTGCATCGCAGCGAGCGGCCGGACGACCTCGCGGCGGTCGAAGCCGCTTACCGGGCGATCGACTGGGATGCCTTGCCGTGGCCTGCGCCGCGCGAAGCGGCGGCTATCGCCGGATAGGGATGGAGAAAAGGGAGTCGCCCGGATGACCGGACGCACCGTGGCATCCGCGCGCCGCCACCGCCCGCCTCACCCGGCCGCCACCGTCACCGCCCGCTCGCGCAGCGTCTCCGACGGCCGCTTGCCGAACAGCCGCCGATAGTCGGTCGCGAACTGGCTCAGGTGCCAGAAGCCCCACGCCTCCGCGACGTCCTGCACCGAACCGGCCGCCCGCCCGCACAGGTCGCGCCGCGCGCCGTTCAGCCGCAGCGTGCGCAGATAGGTCGCGGGCGCCATGCCGAGCACGTCCTGGAAACAGTACTGCAGCGTGCGCCGGCTCACGTGCAACTGCTCGCACAGCTCGGGCACGCCGACCGGGCGCGTGCGGTGTGCGAGCACGTACTCGCGCGCCTGCTCGACGATCCAGCGCCGTGTCGACGGGGCGCCGCCCGCGCCGTCGTCAGCCGGTTGCGCGCACGCGTCGAACAGCGCGGCCAGCACCTCGGCCTGCAGGTCGTCGCGCTGCGCGTCGGGCAGCGGCCCGCCCGCGGCCGCCGCGCCGTCGAGGCGGCCGCCGAGCAGCGCGCACAGGCGCGCGAGCCGCATATCGCCGATCTGGATCACGCGCTGCGCGAACAGCCGCTCGTCGAGCGCACGGTGTTCGACTTCCTCCGCGTAGCGGCGCAGCACGTCGCCGCGCACGACCACGCCGTAGATCGAGAACTGCGCGGGTGTCAGCAATTCGAATTCGACGTTGCCGGGCCGGAACGCGAGCGCGCCGGGGCCGATGCGGCACGCATCGACCCGCGCGGTGCCGTCGCTCGTCAGCGGGATGCCGAACCAGTACGCGTCGCCGCGCACCTCGCACGCCTGCCGCAGCAGGTGGCTGGTCGATTCGCGAAACAGCTTCATCGTGTCGAGCGGCAGCTCGGTCAGCGTGCCGACGAAGCGGCCGGCCGCGAGCTGGTCGTAGGTCTGCCGCCAGCCGATCAGGTTGCGCGCCTGCTCGTCGGCGTCGTGCGCGACGCTGACCACGGCCTGGCCGGCCAGCGCGTCGTCGCCCTGTGCGCTGCACCGCGTGTCCTCGGCCGTCGGCTCGGCCATGCACTCCACTCGTTGACCCATCATGTTCTCCTCACCCGCCCGGGACCGCATCCAACACGCAAGTCCCGTGCCGATCCGCGTTGTCCGGCGACAAGCCCGTCATTCAACGCCGTGCGGCCGATGCGCGCCACGGGGGCGCACCCGGAGGCGGCATGCCGCGCACCGCGCGGGTGCGGCATGCGTGCCGCCGGCCGCTCGGCGACGCGCTACGCGCCCGGGCGCAACCGCACGACCCGCGTGCCGCAGTTGCCGTACGCCTGCACGACCGCCAGTTCGACGATCGGACTGCCCGCCGGCCAGGGCGCCGCGTCCGCTTCCGGCAGATCGGTGCGCAACGTCGCGCGGCCGTTGATCCGGTAGCGGATGCCGCGCATGAAATCGATGAACAGCAGCCCGACGCCGCAGCCGTCGCACGCCAGCGCATCGAGCCGGTGGCCGCCGTGCGCCGGCAGCGCGAAGCGCAGCGTCTTCGTGTCGATCACGCGCACGACCGGCCACAGATCGCCGTTCGCGTCGCGCATGCCCTGCACGATGTCGCAGCTCATGCGCGCCGGGGCCGGGCCGCCGCTCGTCGTGCCGACGAACATGAACGGCTGCGATTCGACGAACTGGCGCACGCCGATGCTCAGCCGCGTCGTCACGACGTCGCTCATCCGCTCGGCTTCGTCGGCGACGCCGAAGCGGTGATGCGCGTCGAGCTCGCCCGCGTGAAACACCGGGTGACGCGGATAGGATCCGGGCAGTTCTGACATGCTGGTTTCCGTCGGGGCCATCGGGGTGCGATACGGGCACGATACGGGCGCGAACGCGCACCGGCCGGTGCGAATGCCGACGCCCGTATCGAAGGTCGGAACAGGAAAACGGCGAAGTGCCGGACGAACCGGCGCCAGCGCATTGCCGCCTCGCCGCAGACGCCGCCCGGCGGCCGAAGGCTGGACAGCCAGCTGCCCGACCGCCGCACCTTCCACGGCAAGCCGGCACCGGACGCGTCGCCATCGTCCCGCACCGGCCGCCGTACCGGGCAGCGTTGCGCTGCCGCCCGGCCGGCCCCGGCACTTCGCCCCCTGCTGCGGCGATCAGAAGAACCCGAGCGCCTCGGCCTGGTAGCTGACCAGCAGGCACTTCGTCTGCTGATAGTTCGACAGCGCCATCTTGTGCGTCTCACGGCCGATGCCGGACTGCTTGTAGCCGCCGAACGCCGCGTGCGCCGGGTACAGGTGGTAGCAGTTGGTCCACACGCGGCCGGCCTCGACCTCGCGGCCCATCCGGTACGCACGCGTGCCGTTGCGCGTCCACACGCCCGCGCCGAGCCCGTAGAACGTGTCGTTCGCGAGTTCGATCGCCTCCTGCTCGTCCTTGAACGTCATCACCGACGCGACCGGCCCGAAGATCTCTTCCTGGAACACGCGCATCTTGTTGTTGCCGAACAGCATCGTCGGCTTCACGTAATAGCCCGTGCCGAGGTCGGCGGCCGGTGCCGTGCGCTCGCCGCCCGTCAGGCATTGCGCGCCTTCGTCGCGGCCGATGTCGATGTACGACAGGATCTTGTCGAGCTGCTGCTGCGACGCCTGCGCGCCGATCATCGTCTGCAGGTCGAGCGGGTGGCCGCCCTTGATGCGCTCGACGCGCGCGACGGCCTTCTCGATGAAGCGTTCGTAGATCGATTCCTGGATCAGGATCCGCGACGGGCACGTGCACACTTCGCCCTGGTTGAGCGCGAACATCGCGAGGCCTTCGAGCGCCTTGTCGAGGAACGCGTCGTCCTGGTCGAGCACGTCGGCGAAGAAGATGTTCGGGCTCTTGCCGCCCAGTTCGACCGTCGACGGGATCAGGCTCTCGGCCGCCGCGCGCAGGATGTGCTTGCCGACCGGCGTGGAACCGGTGAACGCGATCTTCGCGATCCGCTTGCTGGTCGCGAGCGCCTCGCCCGCTTCCTTGCCGAAGCCGCTGACGATGTTGATCGTGCCGGCCGGGAACAGGTCGCCGATCAGCTCCATCAGCACCAGCACCGACGCGGGCGTCTGCTCGGCCGGCTTCATCACCACGCAGCAGCCGGCCGCGAGCGCCGGTGCGAGCTTCCACGCGGCCATCAGCAGCGGGAAGTTCCACGGGATGATCTGGCCGACGACGCCGAGCGGCTCGTGGAAGTGATACGCGACGGTGTTGTCGTCGATCTCGGAGATGCCGCCTTCCTGCGCGCGGATGCAGCCCGCGAAATAGCGGAAGTGGTCGATCGCGAGCGGCAGGTCGGCCGCCATCGTCTCGCGCAGCGGCTTGCCGTTGTCGATCGTCTCGGCCACCGCGAGCAGCTTCAGGTTCTTTTCCATCCGGTCGGCGGCGGCGAGCAGCAGGTTCGCGCGCTCGGTGACCGACGTCTTGCCCCACTTGCGGCGCGCGGCGTGCGCGGCATCGAGTGCGACCTCGATGTCGTCGGCGCTGGAGCGCGGCACGCGGCAGAACGGCTTGCCGTTGATCGGCGACACGTTCTCGAAATACTCGCCCTTCACCGGCGGAACCCACTTGCCGCCGATGAAGTTGTCGTACTGCTGACGGTACGGGTATTCGACGTCGAGGCCCAGTTGTTTCAGGTCAAACGGGTTCATACATGTCTCCTGTTCATCGTGCTTGTGTGAATGCAGCGCCGGTTGGATCGCGCTGCACGGTTTACGCAACATGCGTGCCAAACCGGGCGAAAACGGAACAGGAGCGGTGCGTCCGGGCGCCCGCCGGGGGCGATGCCGGCGCATCGAACACGAGTGTCCCGATTCTGAACACCGGGACGGCACAGCGGGTACGACGGGTGTTCGGATTTTTCACAGCGCAGCTGCGCACGCACCGCTGCGCGCCACGCTCGCCGCATGGCATGTCGCTTGCGTGCGGAACGCGGATCCGCACGCATCGGCCACGCGCCGACCGAACCATGAACCAGCCGGGCCCCTTGAGCGACGATGTCGTCGCGTTCATCCATGAACAGGCATTCCTGATCGTCGCGACCGCGAACGCGGCGGGCGACGCCGACTGCTCGTATCGCGGCCGGCAGCCGCGCGCGGACGGTTCGTTCGCCCCGCTCGTCGACCTGCCCGATCGCCGCACGCTCGTGCTGCCCGACTTCGCGGGCAACAACCTGTTCAACACGATCGGCAACCTGCTCGTGAATCCGGCGATCGCGCTGCTGTTCGTCGATTTCGTCCGGCAGACGACGTGGCTCGTGCAGGGGCGCGCGACGATCGACGAAGACGCGGGAAGCCGCGCGCAGCTGTGGCCGGATGCGCTGCGTTATGTGGTCGTTGACGTGGAAAGCGCGCACGCGCGGGCCGATGCGGGGCTGCCGCCGCTCGTGCTGGCGTGAGGCGCCGCACCATGCCGTCGTTGCGGCAAGGCGGGCGCGCATGGGCCGATGAGGCGCTGCGGCCGCTTGCGCAAACGCGCCCGCTCACCGCACACTCACCGCCCGCTTGCCTCCGCACAAGCCGGTTCGGTCCGGCGACGCGCCCGCGCGTCGGTATGCGCCTGTTCGCCGTCATCGCCGCGCGCTTCCGCCACTGCCGGCCGTGCACCGAGAAACGCGAACACCACCACCGCACACAGCACCGTGACGACCGCGAGCCCGATCAGCAGCCGATCAAATGCATGCACATAGCTCGCGAGCAGCGCCGCACGACCGACGCCCGGCAACCCGGCCGCAGCACCGGCGAGATCGCCGGTCGCGAGGCGCGCGGCCGCCCGCAGCGTCGCGTCGGAGGTCCCCGCCGCCGCCTGCCGCAAATCGGCGTGCGCGAGGGTCGCCAGCACCGCGCCGGCGATCGCTAGCGCGATCCCTTCGCCCGCCACGCGCGTCGTGCTGAAGATCCCGGTCGCCATCCCCGCGCGCTCCTTCGGCACGACGCTAACCGACAGCCCGTCCATCAGCCCCCACGGCATGCCGGCCCCGACGCCGATCGCGAGCATCGGCGCGATCGCCGCCGGCCCCGCGCCGCCGCGCAGCGCGACGCCCAGCCATACGAGGCCCGCCGCCGCGAGCAGGAGCCCGAGCCCCGAGATCACGCCGGCCGACAGCCAGCGCGTGAGCGTCGCCGCGACGAGCGGCACGACGAACATCGGCGCGGAGATCGCGAGCATCAGCCAGCCCGCGTCGATTTCGCTGAAACCGTCGATGCCGATGAAGCGCAGCGGCAGCACGACGAGCAGCACGATGTAACAGCAGCAGGTCGACACCGGCAGCACCTGCACGCCGACGAAGCGCGGAATCCGGAACAGCGAGAGGTCGAGCATCGGCCGCGCGACGCGCGTCTCGATCGCGACGAATGCGCACGCGCCGAGCACCGCGCCCGCCAGCAGCACAACGACGAGCGGATGCGTCCAACCGCGCGCGGGTGCCTCGATCACGCCGAACGTGAACAGCGTGAGCGCGGCGGTGAACGCTGCGGTGCCGGGCCAGTCGAGCCCCGTCGCGTGCGGATCGCGCGACTCGTGCATGCGCGGCAGCCCGAACCCGAGCGACGAGGCGCCCGCCGCCGCGCCCGTGACGAAGATCGCACGCCAGCCACCGTGCGCGATCAGCCAGCCGGCGAGCACCGGCCCGAACGCGAGCCCGATGCCGAAGGTCGTGCCGAGCAGGCTGAACGCACGCGTGCGCGCCGCGCCGTCGAACTCCTGCGCCAGCGCGGCCGTGCCGCCCGCGAGCGCCGCGGCCGCCGCGAGCCCTTGCGCGGCGCGCAGCAGGTCGACCGCGAGCATCGACGGCGCGAACGCGAGCGCAACCGACATCAGCGTGAAGCCGCCGACGCCGATCGCGAACACGCGCTTGCGGCCGAACTGGTCGGCCAGCGCGCCCGCCGCCATCAGGAAACTGCCGAACGCGAGCATGAACGCGTTGGTGATCCAGTTCATCGCGACCGGGCCGCCGTGCAGGTCGCGGCCGATCGCGGGCGTCGCGACCGCGCCGCCCGAAAACGACAGCGGCAGCGCGACGGCGGCCATGCAGACCGCGGCCAGCACCCACGCGCGCCGGCGTGCCGACGTGGCTGAATCGGCTGAAAACGGGTGATCCATCATTGCTCCTCGAAAAGCCGGCGCGGATGCGCCTCAAGCGCGATCAAGGATAATTTCGATTCAATCACCGAAAAACAATGCGTTGCTCCGTATATAACGGACTAAAATTCCTCAATTCACCGCATCGCATCCGCTCGCCCGCCTACGCCGATGGAAAACCTGAACGGCATCGCCGCCTTCGTCCGCACCGCCGAAGCGCTCAGCTTCGTCGCGGCCGGCCGCGCGCTCGGCATCTCGGCGTCCGCCGTCGGCAAGACGATCGCGCGGCTCGAGCAGTCGCTCGGCGTGCGCCTGTTCAACCGCACGACGCGGCGCGTCACGCTGACCGACGAAGGGCGCCATTTCTACGAACGCTGCCAGCGGATCCTCGAGGATTTTCGCGATGCGGAGGCGACCGTGACGGCCGCCGCGCAGCGCCCGCGCGGCAAGCTGCGCGTGAGCCTGCCGGTGATCGGCTACCGGTTCCTGCTGCCGGTGCTGCCCGAATTCAGGCAGCGCTATCCGGACGTCGAGCTCGACCTGGATTTCAACGACCGGATGGTCGATGTCGTCGAAGGCGGCTTCGACGCGGTGATCCGCAGCGGCCCGCTGTCGGACTCGAGCCTGATGTCGCGGCGGCTCGGCCCGTTCGCGTTCGTGCTGTGCGCGACGCCCGCGTATCTCGCGCAGGCCGGCACGCCGCGGGCGCCGCGCGATCTCGAAGCGCACGATTGCGTGCGCTACTGTTTCCCGACCACCGGCAAGCTGCAGGACTGGGCGCTCGCCGCCGACGACGGCACGCCGCTGAAGCTGCGCACCGCGATGACCTGCAACAACATGGAAGCGCTGCGCGGCGCGGTGATGGCGGGGCTCGGCATCGGCTACATGCCCGATTTCCTCGCGCGCGACGCGCTGGACACGGGGGCGCTCGTCACGGTGCTCGACGACTACCGGATCGCGCCGGGGCAGTTCTCGATCGTGTGGCCGTCGAGCCGGCAGCTGTCGCCGAAGCTGCGCGTGTTCGTCGACTTCCTGTGTGAGCGGCTGTTCAAGTAGACAAGTAGACGGACGGCGCGGTCGCGCCATCGATCCTCAACGATCAGCACCAATCCGCGCCAATCCGCCTCAATCCGCGCCGATCCGCTCCGCTTCCGCCTGCGGCAACAGCGCATCGCTGTCGTCCTTCAGCCCGACGCCCGTGAGGCCGAGCCGGCGCGCGTGCGTCATCAGGTAATGCAGCTTGTGCGCGGCCGCGGCGTGCGGCAGCCCTTCGGGCCGCACGTTCGAGATGCAGTTGCGCAGCGCGTCGTGGCAGCCGACCTTCGGCGCCCAGGTCAGGTACACGCCGAGGCTGTCCGGCGAGCTGAGCCCCGGCCGTTCGCCGATCAGCATCGCGACGACCTGCGCGCGCAGCAGTTCGCCGATCTCGTCGCCGAGCGCGACGCGCGCCTGCGTCGCGACCACCACCGGGCCGATCCGCCAGCCGTCCGCTTCGAGCCGCGGGCACACGGCCTGCAGCAGCGGCAGCGCCTGCTTCGCGGCCGCGAACGCCGACAGCCCGTCGCCGACCACGAACACCACCTCCGGCGCGTCGTCGAGCGCCGCGCCGTAGCCGGCCAGCAGCGCGCGTCCGTCATCGGACAGCTTGCGGCCGAGATCGGGCCGGCGCAGGTAATGCTGGCGGTCGGGCGCCGCGCTCTGCACGCCGAGCGTCGCGAAGCCGGCCGCGTCGATCTCGCGGCGCAGCGCGTCCGCGTCGAGCGGCTGGTGCACCGCGTCGCGCGCCTGCGCGTGCGACAGGTTGAACGCGAGCAGCGGCGCGGTCGGCAGGCTGCTGCCCGCGCGGCCGAGCGCGATCCGCGCGTTCGTGAACGACTTCAGCTGCGCCCACGGGTTCTTTTCGACGGCGTCGCTCATGCCGAAATCCCCATCCAGTCGTTCGCGCCCGCGAGCAGCGGCACGCGCGCGCTCGCGGCGCGCAGCGCGCCGTGCGCGTCGGCGATCTCCATCGTCTCCAGCCATTCCTCGAACTCGGGCGCGCGGCGCAGGCCGAGCACCTCGCGCACGTAGAGCTGGTCGTGAAACGACGTGCTTTGATAGTTCAGCATCACGTCGTCCGCGCCCGGGATGCCCATGATGAAGTTGATGCCGGCCGCGCCCAGCAGCGTCAGCAGCGTGTCCATGTCGTCCTGGTCGGCTTCCGCGTGATTCGTGTAGCAGATGTCGCAGCCCATCGGCACGCCGAGCAGCTTGCCGCAGAAGTGATCCTCGAGCCCCGCGCGGATGATCTGCTTGCCGTCGTACAGGTATTCGGGCCCGATGAAGCCGACCACCGTGTTCACGAGGAACGGGTCGAACTTGCGCGCGACCGCATACGCGCGCACCTCGCAGGTCTGCTGGTCGACGCCGAAATGCGCGTTCGCCGACAGCGCGCTGCCTTGCCCCGTCTCGAAGTACATCAGGTTGTTGCCGACGGTGCCGCGCTTGAGCGACAACGCGGCCTCGCGCGCTTCGCCGAGCAGCGCGAGCGAGATCCCGAAGCTCGCGTTCGCCTTCTCGGTGCCCGCGATCGACTGGAACACCAGGTCGACCGGCGCGCCCTTCTCGATCGCCGCGATCGTGTTGGTCACGTGCGTGAGCACGCACGACTGCGTCGGCACGCCGTAGCGTTCGCGGAACCCGTCGATCATCGCGAGCAGCTTCACGATCGCCGCGAGGCTGTCGGTCGCCGGGTTGATGCCGATCATCGCGTCGCCGCAGCCGTACATCAGCCCGTCGAGCATCGACGCGGCAATGCCCTTCACGTCGTCGGTCGGATGGTTCGGCTGCAGCCGCACCGACATCCGGCCGGCCAGCCCGACCGTGTTGCGAAAGCGCGTGACGACGCGGCGCTTGCGCGCGGCCGCGATCAGGTCCTGGTTGCGCATCAGCTTCGACACGGCCGCGACCATCTCGGGCGTGAGGCCCGGCGCGATCCGTTCGAGCGCGGCACCGTCGGCCGCGGGCGACAGCAGCCAGTTGCGGAAGTCGCCGACGGTGAGGTGCGAGATCTCCGCGAACGCGGCCGCGTCGTGATCGTCGAGGATCAGGCGCGTGACCTCGTCGTGTTCGTACGGAATCAGCGCTTCGTTCAGGAACGCCTTCAGCGGCACGCCCGCGAGCGCGATCTTCGCGGCCACGCGCTCCTCCTCGCTCGCCGCCGCGACGCCGGCGAGCTGGTCGCCCGAGCGCAGCGGGCTCGCCTTCGCGAGCAGCGTCTTCAGGTCCGCGAAACGGTACGTGCGCGGACCGATCGTCTCCGTGTAGGACATCGTTCGAATCTCCTTGCCAGTCCTTGCCTTGCCTGACGCCGACGGCGCGCCCGTTCGACGGGGCGCGCCGCATGCCGTCACGAACGGCCGTTCGGGTCGGCCATCCTCATTCCTCGAGCAGCGCGTCGCCCGGTGCGCTCGCACGCTGCGAACGGGTCGCGAGGAAGTACGCGTAGCCGAGCGCGAGGAACGCGACGAACACCATCGCCACCAGCCCGTTGAAGTACACCATCGTCGCAAGGCAAATCAGGGCTGCAACGATCGCGAACGCCGGGAAGAACGGGTACAGCGGCGCGCGGAACGGTCGCTCCAGGTTCGGCTGCGAGCGGCGCAGTTTGAACAGCGCCGCCATGCTTACGATATACATCACGATCGCGCCGAACACCGACATCGTCACGATGTTCGCGGTGAGCGTCTGGCCGCCGAACTGGATCAGCTCGTCGCTGTAGATCGCGGCGATGCCGACCACGCCGCCCGCGAGAATCGCGCGATGCGGTGTCTTGAAGCGCGGATGCACCTTGCCGAGCCATTCCGGCAGATAACCTTCGCGGGCCAGCGCGAAGATCTGGCGCGAATAGCCGAGGATGATCCCGTGGAACGACGCGACGAGCCCGAACAGCCCGAGCCACACGAGCATGTGCATCCAGCCGCTGTTCGCGCCCACGATGTACTTCATCGCCTGCGGCAGCGGGTCGTTGATGTTCGCGAGCTTGGTCCAGTCGCCCGCGCCGCCGGCGAACACCATCACGCCGATCGCGAGCGTGACGAGCGTCAGGATGCCGGCCACGTACGCGATCGGGATCGAGCGCTTCGGGTTCTTCGCCTCCTCGGCGGCCATCGCGACGCCTTCGATCGCGAGGAAGAACCAGATCGCGAACGGGATCGCGGCGAACATGCCGTGGAATGCGCCGACGCTGAAATGATCGGCGCCCGACCAGCCGCCCTTCATGAAGTTGCTCCACGCGAAGCCCGGCGACACGACGCCCATGAACACCAGCAGCTCGAAGATCGCGAACAGCGTGACGACCAGCTCGAACGTCGCGGCGATCTGCACGCCGACGATGTTCAGCGCCATGAACACGAGATACGCGCCCATCGCCGCGTGTTTCGGTTCGAGCCCCGGAAACTGCACGTGCAGGTACGCGCCGATCGCGAGCGCGATCGCGGGCGGCGCGAACACGAACTCGACGAGCGTCGCCGCACCGGCGAGATAGCCGCCCGCCGGGCCGAACGCGCGGCGCGCATACGCGAACGGGCCGCCCGCGTGCGGGATCGACGTCGTCAGCTCGGTGAAGCTGAAGATGAAGGTGGTGTACATCGCCGCGACGAACAGCGCGGTGACGACGAAGCCCAGCGTGCCGGCGCTCGCCCAGCCGTAGCTCCAGCCGAAGTATTCGCCTGAAATCACGAGGCCGACCGCGATGCCCCACAGTTGCCAGGTCCCGAGCGTCTGCTGCAGCGCGGGCTGGCCGGACGACTTGGCGCCGGCGGCGGGCCGGCCATTCGACTCTGCTTTCATCGGATTCTCCTGAAAGGCGCCGGCCTGCGGGCCCGCGCGACTGAGAATCGATGCTAGAGAGTCATTAAACGACGTGTTATCGAAATTCGGCAAAGATGACGGCTGACGTTTCGCTGACGGCAACGGTGGGCGGTGGGCGGCTCTCCACGAGCGTCGTGCACACACCGTCCGGCCGCGCGAAGCGGCCGGACGGGCCGACGCGTCACCAGCGTTACTGACCGCCGCCGCGCTGGTTGAACCAGCGGTCGAGCAGCTTGCCGGCCGCCTCGCGGCCGCCGAGGCCGAACGACAGCGCGACCGCCACCGCGATCGCACCGAGCACGAGGCCGAATGCGAGCTGCACGATCTCGTTGGCGATGCCCATCGCGCGCAGCCCCATCGCGAACACCAGGCCGAGGATCGCGAACTGCGCGATCCGTGCGAACAGCACGCTGTGCTCGCGGTCGGCCTGCTCGATCACGCGGCGCGCGAGGCCCGCGAGCCACACGCCGATCACGAGGATCACACCGCCCGTCAGCACATGGCCGCCGAATTCGATGAACAGCGTGACGACGTCGCGCACCTGCGTGAAGCCGAGCCGGTTCGCGGCCTCCACCGACGCGAACAGCATCGCGAAGAACACGATCAGCCGCGCGACCAGCACCGACGGCTGCAGGATCCCCGAGAACACGCGCTCGACGCCGAGCACGGCCGGCAGCCCGTCGGCGCCGGCGGCTTCCAGCAGCTTCTGCGCGAGCGACGCGACGAAGCGCGCGAAATAGAACGTGACGAGCACGATCACGATCGCCGCGACGATGTCGGGCACCGCGCCGAGGAACTGGTTCAGCATGTTGGTGGCGGGAATCGAGATCGCGTCGATCTTCAGCGCGTCGAGCGCGGAAATCAGCGTCGGCACGAACACGAACACGTAGACGATGGTGCCGATCAGGCTCGACACGCGCACCGGCGTCGGGCTGTCGAGACCCTGCGTGAGGCGATCGGCGCCTGCGGCAACCAGCAGGTTCGTCACGAGGCCGCGCAGCACGCGCGCGACGACCCAGCCGACGAAGCCGATCACCGCGGCCGCGAACAGGTTCGGCACGATCGCGAGCAGCCTGTCGACCATCCCCTGCACCGGCGACAGCAGGCCGGACAGCGCGAACGACGCGAGAATCGCCGGCAGGAACATCAGGATCACGAGCCAGAACAGCACGTCGCCGAGATAGCCGCTCATCGGCTGCATGCCCGCGCTCTCGGACAGCTTTTCATCGATCTTGCTCGCCTTCAGCGCACGGTTCGCGAGGCTGCGCAAGAGCGACGCGATCAGCCACGCGATCAGCGTCAGCGCCGCGCCGCCGATCAGGTTCGGCAGGTAGTTGACGATGTGGGTGACGAGCAGCGAGAACGGATTGGACACCGCGTACAGGTTGAGCACGTTGAAGATGCCCACCGCGGTGACGAGCAGCACGAGCCAGAACAGCCCGCCGGCGATGATCCGCTCGACGCGCGCGCCCTGCCCGGTGCTTTCGTTGATCCGCTGATCGACTTTCAGCGCGTTGAGCAGCCGGAGCGCGCCGGCCCGCACCGCGACGGCGATCAGCCAGCCGATCACCAGGATGCCGATCGCGCCGGCAATCTTCGGCAGGTATCCGCCTAGCGTGGTCTGCAGCGACGTGATGAAGCTGGAAGCATCCATTTCTTCTTCTCCCGAAAAACGTGGCGTTGCGATTGAACATCGACGAACTACCTGCGTACTTCGAAAACCGTGCGTTGCCGCCCCAAGCAACTTACCCGAGAAAAATGACGCGATCACCCGATTTCACCGTCTTTAACTTTAGACATATCTCGGCGGGGACGAGACCCCATTTCGGCGAAATTAAAAAGGGGCAGATTTGGTTCGCCGACGCATCTCCGCAAGATTTATCAATCGGCGGCGTGCTACCGTGACGTCGATTCCTGCCGGGAGACGCACGCATGACCGTCGACACGAAAGCCGAAACGCCCGCGTGGGCCCGCTATGCAGCACGCATCGCGCGCGTTCACGACCACATCCGCACGCACCTCGACGACACGCTCGACCTGAACCGGCTCGCCGACATCGCGTGCCTGTCGCCGTATCACTGGCAGCGCGTCTATCGCGCGCTGTACGGCGAGTCGATCGTGCTGACGGTGCGGCGGATACGGATCGTGCGCGCATCGGAGGACCTCGTCTGCACGGCGCTGCCGCTCGACGCGATCGCCCGGCGCGCCGGCTACGGTTCGACGCACGCGTTCGCACGCGCCTTTCGGGATGCTTACGGCGTGCCGCCCGCGCAGCACCGTCGCGCCGGAGTCCACCGGCCGATCTATCCGTTACAGCGAGGAGAGGAAGACATGTTCAAGCATGAAGTCGAGATCCGGCGGCAGCCGGAATTGCGCGGTTATGCGGTGGCGCATACGGGCGCTTACCTGAAGGTCGGCGACGCGTTCGGGCAGATCGGCGCGTGGGTCGGGCAGCACGGGTTGATCGGCCCCGGCGCGAAGATGATCGGGATCTTCTACGACGATCCGGACACCACGCCCGAAGCGCAATTGCGAGCGAAAGCGTGCTTCGTGCCGGCCGACGGCGCGCCGGACGTCGAGCCGACGCCGCCGGTCGAGCGCGTCACGATCGCGGGCGGCGAGTATGCGGTGCTGCTGCATACCGGGCCGTATGCGGACCTCAAGACCGCTTACCAGTGGCTGTACGGCGACTGGCTGCGTCACTCGGGCCGCGAAGCCGCCGATGCGCCGCCGTTCGAGCTGTATCTGAATACGCCGATGGATGCGGCGCCGGCCGACCTGCGCACCGAGATTCATTTGCCGCTGCGTTGAGCGGCAGGTCCCGGGTTCGGGGGCTCGGGGCTCGGAACTCGGAACTCGGGGCTCGGAACTCGGAACTCGGAACTCGGAACTCGGAACTCGGAACTCGGAACTCGGAACTCGGAACTCGGAACTCGGAACTCGGAACTCGGAACTCGGAACTCGGAGACTCGGAGACTCGGAGACTCGGAGACTCGAAGACTCGGAAGCTCGCTCGGAGCGAGCCCGCACGCCGTGGCCCGGCGACGCCCGTTGCAGGCGCCACGCCGCCCTTGGAGATCGGCCGTCACGCCGGCATCGGGGCCGACGATCGAGCCTTACCCGGCCTGCGTGCCGCAGCCCGGACAGAAGCGCGCGTCAGCGGCCAGCGCCGCGTGGCAGCGGCTGCACGCCTTGCCCCGCTGCGCTACACCACACTGCGCGCAGAATCGCGCATCCGCCGCGTTGATGGCGCCGCAGCCCGCACAGGCGAGCTGACGCAGCGGCACGTTGCTGCCCGTGCCGCCCTGCGCGTCGGCCGACGGCTGCCAGCCCCAGCCGTGACGATCGCGGCCGCGCGCATCGTGGCCGCCATGACCTTCCCCGCCCGCTCCGCCATGATGCTCGCCGCTACCGTGGCCGCTTCCATGCCCACCGCCATGACCGCCACCGTGGCCACCCGGGATCCGTTTCAGAAAGCTCATCGCCCGCTCCTCGTCACTGCGTCCGCGCGCTGTCGAACACGCCCGTCTTCGACAGCAGCCGCAAGCCGTTGCCGACGACGATCAGGCTCGCACCCGCATCGGCGAACACGGCCATCCACATCGTGCCGAGCCCGGCGACCGTCAGGCCGAGGAACACGATCTTCACGCCGAGCGCGAAGCCGATGTTCTGCACCAGCACGCGGTGCGTCGCGCGCGACAGCCGCACGAACGCGGGAATCTTGCGCAGGTCGTCGTCCATCAGCGCGACGTCGGCCGTCTCGATCGCCGTGTCGGTGCCCATCGCGCCCATCGCGAAGCCGATGTCGGCACGCGCGAGCGCCGGTGCGTCGTTGATCCCGTCGCCAACCATCCCGACCGCGCCCGCGCCGCCCGCCGACAATTCCTCGACCGCCGCGAGCTTGTCCTCGGGCAACTGGTTGCCGCGCGCATCGTCGATGCCGGCCTGCTGTGCGATCGCCTGCGCGGTGTGCGGGTTGTCGCCGGTCAGCATCGCGGTGCGGATGCCGAGCGCGTGCAGGTCGGCGATCGCCGCACGGCTGGTGTCCTTGATCGTGTCGGCCACCGCGAAGATGCCGAGCACGCGCGTGTCGTCGACCAGCATCACGACGCTCTTGCCCTGCCGCTCGAGTGCGTCGAGCTTCGCCTCCAGCGCCGGCGAGCAGCGTTCGAGCTCCTCGACGAGCCGGTGGTTGCCGAGCCAGTAGCGCGCGCCGTCGATCGTGCCGCGCACACCGCGCCCGACGAGTGCTTCGAACTCCTCTGCGTCGACAAACGCCGCCGTCTGCGCATCACGCGCCGCCGCGGCGATCGCCTGCGACACCGGATGATCGGAGCGCGCCGCGAGGCTCGCGCCGAGATGACGCACGCGCGCCGCGTCGAGGTCCGTCGCATGCAGGTCGAAATCGGTCTGCACCGGCTTGCCGTGCGTGATCGTGCCGGTCTTGTCGAGCGCGAGCCACGCGAGCTTGCGGCCTTGTTCCAGATACACGCCGCCCTTCACGAGAATCCCGCGCCGTGCCGCGGCCGCGAGCCCCGACACGATCGTCACCGGCGTCGAAATCACCAGCGCGCACGGGCACGCGATCACGAGCAGCACCAGCGCGCGATAGATCCAGTCGTGCCACGCGCCGCCCACGACGAGCGGCGGCGCCACGGCGACGAGCAGCGCGACCGCGAACACGATCGGCGTATAGACACGCGCGAACCGGTCGACGAAGCGCTGCGTCGGCGCCTTCGCGCCCTGCGCTTCCTCGACCGCGTGGATGATCCGCGCGAGCGTCGAGTTGGCGGCAACCGCCGTCACGCGATAGTCGAACGAACCCGCTTCGTTGATCGTGCCCGCGTACACCGCATCGCCCGCCGTCTTGTCGACCGGCAGGCTCTCGCCGGTGATCGGCGCCTGGTTCACCGTCGAGCGGCCCGCGACCACTTCGCCGTCCAGCCCGATCCGCTCGCCCGGCTTTACGCGCACGATCGCGCCGAGCGCGACCTGCGCGGCCTCGATCGTGCGCCACGTGCCGTCGACGTCCTGCACGGTCGCGGTGTCCGGTGCGAGCTGCATCAGGCCCTGGATCGCATTGCGCGCGCGATCGAGCGACTTCGCCTCGATCAGCTCGGCGATCGTGAACAGCACCATCACCATCGCGGCTTCCGGCCACTGGCCGATCGCCATCGCGCCCGTCACCGCGATGCTCATCAGCGCGTTGATGTTCAGGTTGCCGTTGCGAATCGCGATCCAGCCTTTCTTGTAGGTGGTCAGCCCGCACGTGAGCACGGCCGCGAGCGCCAGCACCGCCGACAGCCACACCGGCAGGCCGGCCCAGCTCACGGCCTCGGACGCGATCGCGGCGACGCCGGCGACCGCGAGCGGCCACCACGGCTTCGCGGGCGGCGGCGCGACCGGCGTTGCCGGCGCGTCGGCCGACGCGGCCTCCGGCGTCATCCCGAGCGTACGGATCGCGCTTTCGATCGCAGGCTGCGCACCGGCCACGTGGTCGACGGTCAGCATTCGCTGCATCAGGTTGAATTCGAGCGCCGACACCTGCTGCATTCCGCCGAGCTTCTTGCGGATCAGCGTTTCCTCGGTCGGGCAGTCCATCTGCATGATCCGGAACGCGGAGCGCACGTGACCCGACGCGGTCGCGCGCGCGGCCGGCAACGGTGCGAGCGTCAGCGCGGCCGGCGCGCAGCAGGCGCCGGCCGCGTGGTCGTGGTCGTGGTCGTGGTCGTGATCGTGGTCGTGATCGTGATCGTGATCGTGATCGTGATCAGCATGGTCATGCGCGGCATGGTCGTGTGCCGCGTGGTCGTGCGAGCACGCCGCGCCGTGCCCGTGCCCGTGCCCGCGCCCGTGCCCGTCGTCGTGCGCGTGGCCGTGCGCATCGCCATGCCCGTCGCCGTGCGCGTGGCCGGCACGGTCACCGTGGTCGTGCCCGGCGAGGTTCGCAGATGCCTGATCGTGGTCATGGTCGTGGCCGCATCCGCGCGACTGCCCGTCGCGCGCCGCCGCGTCGCCGTGCGCGTGCTCGCCGGCCGCCGACGCCGCGTCGCCAACGGTCGCCGCCTGCGGGTCGCGCGCATCGGCGCAGCAGGTCTCGGCGCCGCCGGCATGACGGTGTCGTGGGTCGTGGGTACGCTGCGCGTCGGTCATGACAACCTCCTCTATGGCTTGACGGAGTACAGTTAACACCCTGAAGCCACTACAAGGTCAACCCTTGCAAAGGAGAAAGCCATGAAGATCGGCGAACTGGCCAAGGCGGCCCGCTGCACACCCGAGACGATCCGCTTCTACGAGAAGGAGGGGCTGATGCCGGATGCGGAGCGCACCGATTCGAACTACCGCAACTACACCGACGTGCACGTCGAGCGGCTGCGCTTCATCCGCAACTGCCGCGCGCTCGACATGGCGCACGACGAAATCCGCGCGCTGCTGCAGCTCACCGACGCGCCGGCCGACCCGTGCGATTCGATCAACGCGCTGCTCGACGAACACATCGGCCACGTCGATGCGCGCCTTGCGGAACTGACGCATCTGCGCGACCAGCTCACCGAATTGCGCCGCCAGTGTGTCGGCGAACATTCGGTCGAGGACTGTGGAATCGTGCACGGTCTCGCGACGATGGAAACCGTCGCGCCGGCCGCAAAGCGCTCGCACCTCGGCTGAAACCCTTGTGGAATATGATAGTCTAGTTGATACTAGTTATATTCTTACTAGACATAACAGAACTATTCATGTCGACAAGCCGCCCGTCTCCGCTCGCACTCGCGGTCCTCGCGACGCTCACCGAAACGCCGATGCATCCGTACGGAATGCTGCAGCAGCTGAAGGCGCGCGGCTACGACGAAGTCGTCAACGTGCGGCAGCGCACGAGCCTCTACCAGACGATCGACCGGCTGCTGCGCGACGGGTTGATCGCCGTGCACGACACCGAGCGCGACGGCGCGTTTCCCGAGCGCACGCTATACACGCTGACCGAAGCCGGACATACGGCCGGCCAGGCATGGCTGCATGCGCTGCTCGCCGAGCCCGCGCGGGAGTTTCCGGCATTCGGCGCCGGCCTCGCGTTCCTGCCGCTGCTCGATGCCGACGATGCCCGCCGGCAACTCGAGCGCCGCATCGCCGCACTCGAAGCCGAACGCGATCGTCTCGAGTCGCTGCGCAACGCCGCGCAGAACGACCAGGTGCCGCGCCTGTTCCTGCTGCACAACGAGCATGCGCTCGTGCTGCTGAACGCGGAGCTCGACTGGGCGCGCAGCGTCGTCGAACACCTGAAGATCGGCGCGCTGCGCTGGGTCGACGGCTGACGCGCAGCCATCGGCGCGCGCCGCTCAAAGCACCTTGCCGGGATTGAGCACGCCGGCGGGATCGAGCGCGGCCTTCAGGCGCCGCATCAGGCCGATTTCGGCTTCGCTGCGCGTGTGCGCGAGATAGGCACGCTTGAGCATGCCGATGCCGTGCTCCGCCGACACCGAGCCGCCCATGTCCCGGACGACCGTGTAGACGCAGCGATCGATCGCATCGGCGTTCGCGTCGCGCATGCCGTCGAGCGATACGCCGACATGCACGTTACCGTCGCCGACGTGGCCGAAGCACAGGCACACGATGTCGGGCCAGGCCGCGCGCAATGCCGCTTCGCAGCGCTCGGCGAACAGGCCGAGTTCGCCCGTCGGCAGGCTCACGTCGAAGTTCACCAGATGCGGCAGCGCATCGATTGCGAGGCCCTCGCGCAGCGTCCACAAGTCGCGCGCCTGCCGCTCCGACGTCGCCAGCGCCGCATCGTCCACGAGCCCCGCGTCGATCGCATCAGCCAGGCCGTTTTCCAGCGCCGCGCGCGCATCGCCGCCCGGTGCGCTCGTCGCGCACTCGATCAGCACCGCGAAGCCGCCGTCGCCCGCGAACGGCGCGACGACGCCGGGCGTATGACGCGCCACGTAGTCGTAGAAGGCCGGCCACATCGCTTCGAAACTGACGAGCTCGGGCAGTGCGCGCAGACGGTTCCACAACCCGACCACGGCATCGTAGCCGCGCACGCGACAGAGCGCGGTGGCCGGCGCGGCCAGCTTCGGATGCAGCCGCAGCACGGCACGCGTGACGATGCCGAGCGTGCCTTCGCTGCCGATGAACAGCTGCTTCAGGTCGTAGCCCGCGTTGTTCTTCAGCATCCGGTTCATCGACGACACGACGGTGCCGTCGGCGAGCACGGCTTCCAGGCCGAGCACCTGCTCGCGCATCATGCCGTAGCGGATCGCGCGCGTGCCGCCCGCGTTGGTCGCGAGCATGCCGCCGATCTGGCACGAACCGCGTGCGCCGAGATCGACGCCGAACGTGAAGCCCGCCGCGTCCGCGGCCTCCTGCACCGTCTGCAGCGGCGTCCCGGCGCGCACCGTCATCGTGCCCGCCGCCGCGTCGATCGACTCGACGCCCGCGAAACGCTCCATCGACAGCACGATCTCGCCGCCCAGCGCGACCGCGCCGCGCGCGAGCCCGGTGAGGCCGCCCTGCGGCACGACCGGCTGCCCGAGCCGCGTGCACAGCGCGAGCGTGCGCGACACGTCGTCGACGCTGCGCGGCCGCACCAGCGCACGCGGCCGCACGCCGGCCGACTCGTTGTACGCGGTGAAGTAGCGCGGATCGATCTCGGCCGCCCGCGTGACCAGCGTGTCGCCCAGCGCGGCGACGAGCGCCGCCTCGAGCGCGTCGTCCGCCGGCGCGGCTACATCGTGGCCGCCACGCGCGGCGGCCGTTCCCAGGCTCTGCATCGTGCGCGTCCGCTTACTTGGTGGAGATGTCGATGTCGCCGAAGTACTTCTGGCCGAGCGACTTCACCGTGCCGTCCGCCTTCAGCTTGTCGATCGCCGCATCGAGCTTCCCCTTCAGCGCGTCGTCGCCCTTGCGCAGGCCGAACGCGATCCCGCTGCCGAGAATCCGGTCGTCGCGCACCGGCTGGCCGACGAACGCGAAGCCCTTGCCGTCCGGGCGCGACAGGAAGCCGCGTTGGCCGGCCGGCGCGAGCACCAGCGTCGCGTCCAGACGGCCCGACACGAGGTCGGTATACACCTGGTTCTGGTCCTGGTACGCGACGACCGACACGCCGGCCGGCTCCCAGTGCGCCTTCGCGTAGGTTTCCTGAATGGACGCCTGGAGCACGCCGACGCGCTTGCCCTTCAGCGCTTCCGGCGTCGGCAGCAGGCCGCTGCCGGTGCGCGCGATCAGCTGCGTCGGCACGCGGTAGATGATCGTCGTGAAGTCGATCGCCTGGCGCCGCTGCTCGGTCGCGTTCATCGCCGAGTTGATCGCGTCGAACTTGCGGCCCTGCAGCGCGGGAATGAGCCCGTCGAACGACGTCTCGACCCACTTGCACGACAGCTTCGCGGTCTGGCAGACGGCATTGCCGACGTCGATGTCGAAGCCCTGCAGGTCGCCGTTCGGCGCCTTCGACTCGAACGGCGGGTATTGCGCCTCGAGGCCGAAACGCAGCGTTTGCCCGTCGGCCGATGCCGCGCCGGAGCCGAGCGCGCACGCGAATGCGAACGCGAGTTTGAGGGTGTGTGCATGCTTCATCGTGATCTCCTGGCTGGCCGGTCGGCGCCGCGCTTCGGCACGTGCGCCGGTCCCGTCCGTGACTTTCGGTGCGACGTACACGTCGCCTGCTTGGGTGCGGGCCGCGCCCGCGATTACAGCGAACGCAACCGCCGCGCGCCCTCGATCAGCGTCGCGTCGTCCTTCGAGAAACTGAGGCGGATCACGCCCGCGTCGGTGCCGTCGGTGTAGAACGCCGACAGCGGAATCGTCGCGACGCGCGCATCGCGGATCAGGCGCAGCACGAAGTCGCTGTCGCGCTCGTCCGAGAAGTGGCGGAACCGCGCGAGCATGAAGAACGAGCCTTCGCTCGGCAGCAGCTCGAAGCGCGACCCGGCCAGCTCGCGCGCCAGCAGGTCGCGCTTGGCCTGGTAGAACGCCGCCAGGCCGAGATAGCTTTCCGGCCGCGCGAGGATCTCCGCGAACGCGACCTGCATCGGCGTATCGGCCGAAAACACCATGAACTGGTGCACCTTGCGGATCTCGTCCATCAGTTCGGCCGGCGCGACGCAATGGCCGACGCGCCAGCCCGTCACGTTGAACGACTTGCCGAACGACGACACGATCACGCTGCGCTCGGCCAGCTCGCGGTGACGCGCGACGCTCTGGTGCTGCGCACCGTCGAACACGACATGCTCGTAGACCTCGTCCGACAGCACCACGATGCCGGTATCGCGCGTGAGCTGCGCGAGCCGTTCGAGATCGTCGGCGGAGAACACGGTCGCGGTCGGGTTGTGCGGCGTATTGACGACGATCATCCGCGTGCGCGGCGTGATCGCGGCGGCCACTTCGTCCCAGTTCACGCGGAAATGTTCGGGCGACAGCTTGATCGCGACCGGCGTCGCGCCCTGCATCCGCACGATCGGCGCATAGCTGTCGAACGACGGCTCGAAATAGATCACTTCGTCGCCCGGATGCACGAGCGCGCTGATCGCCGCGTAGAGCCCTTCGCTCGCGCTCGCGATCACCGTGATCTCGGTGCCCGGGTCGTAGCGCGAGCCGTACAGCGCCTCGGTCTTCTCCGCGAGCCGTTCGCGCAGCGACGCGAGGCCGGCCATCGGCGCGTACTGGTTGTGGCCGTCGCGCATCGCGCGCGCGACGCCGTCGACGAGCGCCGGATCCGGCGCGAAATTCGGCGCGCCCTGCGACAGGTTCAGCGCATCGTGCTGTGCGGCAAGCTGGCCGATCACCGTGAAGATCGTCGTCCCGACGTCCGGCAGTTTCGAACGGGGCCTGGTGGCGCTTCGCATGAGTTCTCCTTCTGATGTCCTTCGGGCCGGCCCGTGCGATGCGCGCGGCCGGTCTCATCGGGAATGATTTAGCCCGAGCCAATATCGGCGGACAACCGAAAGTTCGTCATGGCGGCCATGCATTTTTCTCATGAGCGGCGATACACAAGGCTCTACGCCAAGGCCGAGTGAACGGCAATGCATGCGAATCCGGCATTTCCCCTGGACGCTCGCGGCCACGCCGCGCGGTCACGCGCCCGCGGCTGCCAGATAGGCGCTCAGCACGGCCCGCAACTCGCCGCGCAACGCGTCGAGGTCCAGTGCCGGCCCGAGCGTGAGCAGCGCCTGGGACACGCCGCCGTAGCAGACCGCATGCGCCATCCGGGCGATCCCGTCGAGCCGCGCGGCCGGCGGCGGATCGTCGGCTTGCGCGAGCGCGTCGCGCCACAGCGCGACATAGGCGTCGTAATGCCGCCGGTACGCGGCGAGCGGCGACACCTGCCGCTCCAGCGCGAAGAACGCGCTCCACAACGCGGCGTCGGCGCCGATCGCGTCGACCTGCAGGTCGGCGAGCGCGGCCGCGAGCTCGGCGCGCGGTGCGCCGCGCAGCCCGTGCGCCGCATCGCGCAGCCGGTCGGCCAGCGCCAGCACGCGCCGGTGGATGCACAGCGCGGCGAGGCTCTGCTTGTCGCCGAAGTATTCGTAGAAGGTGCCGACGCTCACGCCCGCGACGGCCGCGATCTCGCGAATCGTCGCCTTCCCGTAGCCGCGCTCGAGCAAAAGCTGAACGAAGGCCTGCTGCAGCGCGTCGGACGTGGCCTGCGCGCGCGACTGGCGCGGCCGGCGACGCAGCGCGGGCGCGGGTTGCGCCGCCGGCTGGCCGGGCGGCGCCGGAACCTGAACATGTCGCGGCGGCATATTTGCTACTCTGAAATTCAGCGGAAACGCGTTTGACCGGCAGACCGCGACGCACGAGACCGGAGACAGCCCGATGACCGAATCGACCCAAGACGTCACGAACCAGTTCGACGAACTGGTCGACTATAACCTCTTCGCCACCGACGTCGCGCTGCGCGACGCACTCGCCCGCGCGGGCGCCGACTGGGCCGTGCCGCGGCTCGACGCGTACGGCGCGCGGCTCGGCAGCGCCGACACCGCACAGCTCGCCGACGAAGCGAACCGCCACGCGCCGGAACTGAACGCGTTCGACCGGCGCGGCCGGCGCATCGACCGCGTCGACTTCCATCCGGCCTGGCACACGCTGCTCGGCATGTACCGCAACGAAGGCTTCGTGTCGCTCGCATTCCGCGACACGCGCCCCGGCCGCTGGGCCGCGACCGCGGCTGGCTTCTACCTGCACGGCCAGATCGAGGCCGGCACGCTGTGCCCGGCGACGATGACGCAGGCCGCGATTCCGGTGCTGCAGAAGGAGCCGGCGCTGTGGGGCCTGCTGCGCGACAAGCTGTACAGCGACGACTACGATCCGCGCGACGTGCCGGTCGCCGACAAGCGCGCGATCTGGTTCGGCATGGGGATGACCGAGAAACAGGGCGGCTCCGACGTGCGCGCGAACACGACGCTGGCGACCCCGGTCGGCGCGGGCGGGCGCGGCGGCGAATACCGGCTGCGCGGCCACAAGTGGTTCTTCTCCGCGCCGATGTGCGACGCGCACCTGGTCGTCGCGCGCACCGAAGCGGGCAGCCCGTCGTGCTTCTACGTGCCGCGCTGGCGGCCCGACGGCACGAAGAACGCGGTCGAGATCCAGCGGCTGAAGAACAAGATCGGCAACCGCAGCAACTCGAGCAGCGAGATCGAGCTGAACGACGCATGGGGAATCATGCTCGGCGACGAAGGCCGCGGCATTCCGACCATCATCGAGATGGCCACCTACACGCGGCTGAGCTGCGTGCTCGGCAGCGCGGCGATGCTGCGCCAGGGCGTCGTGCAGGCGATCGCGTACACGCGGCGGCGCCACGCGTTCGGCCGCGCGCTCGCCGAGCAGCCGCTGATGCGCACCGTGCTCGCCGATCTCGCGCTCGAAAGCGAGGCCGCGCTCGTGCTCGCGATGCGCCTGGCCGACGCATTCGAGCGCGACGACGCGCCGCGCGAACGCGCGTGGAAGCGGATCGTCACGCCCGCCGCGAAATTCTGGGTCTGCAAGCGCGCGGTCGAGCTGACCGGCGAGGTGATGGAAGTGTTCGGCGGCAACGGCTACGTCGACGACGGCCCGATCGCGCGCCTGTTCCGCGAAGCGCCGGTCAACTCGATCTGGGAAGGCTCCGGCAACGTGATGTGCCTCGACGTGCTGCGCGCGGTGTCGCGCGAGCCCGACGCGGCCGCGGCGCTGCTCGCCGAACTGGCCGACCTCGGCGCGGGCGAACCGCGCATCCGCGCGGCGCTCGATACGCTGCGCGCGATGCTCGCGGCGCCGGCCGACACGCTCGAGGCGTCGGCGCGAGTGGTCGCGCAACGGCTCGCGCTGGTCGCGCAGGCGTGCCTGCTGCGGCGCGATGCGCCCGCGTTCGTCGCCGACGCATTCGTCGCCACCCGGCTCGCCGCGCCCGACTGGGGCCGCATCGCGGGCGGCTTCGACCCGCACGCGTTCGACGTCGGCGCGCTGCTGCAGCGCGCGTACCCGGCCTGACGCGCCCGCTCGTCCTCCTCGCGTGGAGCCATGATGAACCTCGTCGCCGCCCTCGACCGCGCCGCCCGTGCGACGCCCGACAAGCCGTTCCTGATCCACGACGACACGGCGATCACGTACGCCGCCGCGCGCGAGCGCTCGCATCGCGCGGCGGCCGTGCTGAGCGCACTCGGCGTCGCGGCCGGCGACCGCGTCGCCGCGATGTGCCTGAACACGCCCGCGTTCGTCGACCTGATGTTCGGCGCGTGGCGACTCGGCGCCGCGTTCGTGCCGATCAATCACAAGCTGCAGGCGCCGGAAGTCGACTACGTGCTCGAGCACAGCGGCAGCAAGGTGCTCCTGTTCGACGCGGCGCTCGCGCCGGTGCTGGCGCGCGTGATCCATCCGGTGCGGCGGCTCGTCACCGAAGGCGACGCCGCCGGCACGCCGAACTTCGACGCGATGCGCGCGGCGATGGACGGCGTCGCGGGCATCGAGCCGGCCGACGGCGAGGTCGCGCAGATTCTCTACACGTCCGGCACGACCGGCCGCCCGAAAGGCTGCGTGCACAGCCATCGCGCCGTGACGCTCGCGGCCATGCAGGCGGCGCTCGCGACCGGCATCGGCCGCAACGAACGCACGCTGATGGCGATGCCGATCTGGCATTCGTCGCCGCTGAACAACTGGTTCGGCGGCACGCTGTACGCAGGCGGCACCGTCGTGCTGCTGCGCGAATACCATCCGCTGCGCTTCCTGCAGGCCGTCGAGCGCGAACGCGTGACGCTATATTTCGGCGCGCCGGTGTCGTATACGCTGCCGCTCGACACGATCGAGCGCTTCGCGGCGTTCGACCTGTCGAGCGTGCGCGCATGGCTGTACGGCGGCGGCCCGATCGGCGCCGCGCAGGCCGAACGGCTCGCGCATGCGTATCGCAGCCACGCGTTCTTCCAGGTGTACGGAATGACGGAAACGGGCCCGGCCGGCACCACGCTGTATCCGGACGAGCAGATCGCGAAGGCCGGCTCGATCGGCCGCCAGGGCGGCCCCGGCGTCGACCTGCGGGTCGTGCGGAGCAATGGCGCCGACGCGCTGCCGGGCGACACCGGCGAGATCTGGCTGAAGGCCGACAGCATGATGCTCGGCTATCTCGACGACCCGGCCGCGACGCGCGCCGCGTTCGCGCCGGACGGCTGGTATCGCACCGGCGACATCGCGCGAATCGATCAGGATGGCTACCTGTTCATCGTCGACCGGCTGAAGGACATGATCGTGACGGGTGGCGAGAACGTCTATTCGAAAGAAGTGGAGGACGTGCTCGACGCGCATCCGGACATCGCGGAAGCGGCCGTCGTCGGTGTCCCGCATCCGGACTGGGGCGAGACGGTCGTCGCGCACGTCGTGCCGCGCGCGGGCGCCGCGCCCGATGCGGATGCGCTGCGCGCGTTCTGCGGCGAGCGGCTCGCCGCGTACAAGATTCCGCGCGAATTCGTGTTCGCGGAAACGCTGCCGCGCACGCCGACCGGCAAGCTGCAGAAGTTCCTGCTGCGCACGCGGCGCGAGCGCGAGTAACGCCGAAGCCAAAGAAAAA
>NZ_JANKOG010000030.1:0-60541 GCF_024656005.1 Burkholderia sp. SCN-KJ | reverse complement strand
CAAGCTGTAAGATTTCCGACGCGGGTCCGACAAAAGACCGCCGGCGCACTGCGTGCCCGGCGGTTTTCTTTTGTAACGGGCGGGCGGTCCGGGCGTCGAACGGCGCAGGATGGGTCGGGTCGAACGCTCATGAAGCGTGCGCGCCGCGCACGCAGGAGGAGCAGCACGATGTGGATCAAACACCCTTTGCGCACCGTACTGACCGGCGGTGACATCGCGCAGCGCCAGATTACGCCGCGCGCGGTGTTCGAGAACCGGCGGCGCGTCTTGCAGGCCGTCGGCCTGGCGGCGGCGGGCGGAATGCTCGGCGGCAGCGGCGCGGCGTTCGCCGCCTATGCGTCGCCCGACGCGCGGGCCGCGAAGCTCGTGGCGAAAACCAACCCGAAGTTCGTCGCGGCCGACCGGGTCACGCCGTTCAAGGACATCACGTCCTACAACAACTTCTACGAATTCGGCACCGACAAGGGCGACCCGGCGCAGAACGCCGGCACGCTGCGGCCGCGCCCGTGGCGCGTGAGCGTCGAAGGCGAGGTGCTGCACCCGAAGGTGTTCGATCTCGACGAACTGCTGAAGCTCGCGCCGCTCGAAGAGCGCGTGTATCGGCTGCGTTGCGTCGAAGGCTGGTCGATGGTGATCCCGTGGATCGGCGTGCCGCTGTCCGAGCTGATCAAGCGCGTGCAGCCGACCGGCAACGCGAAGTACGTGCAGTTCGTCACGCTGGCCGATCCGTCGCAGATGCCCGGGCTGTCGACGCCGGTGCTCGACTGGCCGTACTCGGAAGGGCTGCGGATGGACGAGGCGATGAATCCGCTGACGCTGCTGACGATGGGCGTGTACGGCCAGGTGCTGCCGAACCAGAACGGCGCGCCGGTGCGGATCGTCGTGCCGTGGAAGTACGGCTTCAAGAGTGCGAAGTCGCTCGTGAAGATCCGCTTCGTCGACAAGCAGCCGAAAACGAGCTGGAACACGTACGCGTCGAACGAATACGGCTTCTATTCGAACGTGAACCCGAACGTCGATCACCCGCGCTGGAGCCAGGCGACCGAGCGCCGGATCGGCGAGGACGGCTTCTTCACGCCGAAACGCAAGACGCTGATGTTCAATGGCTACGGCGATCTCGTCGCGTCGATGTATCAGGGCATGGACCTGAAGAAGAACTTCTGAGCGCGCCGGTGAGAAACGACATGCCTCCTTCGACGCTGACGCCCGCGCGCGCGTCCGGCACGCGCACGGCTGCCGCCGGCAGTTCCCGGGGCGGCGCAGTGCGTGCTGCCGCGCCGCGCTGGCTTGCCCCCGCCAAGGTGCTGGTTTTCGCGGCCGGACTCTATCCGCTCGGCCGTCTCGTGCTGTTCGGGCTGACCGACCGGCTCGGCGCGAACCCGATCGAATTCATCACGCGCTCGACGGGCCTCTGGACGCTGGTGATGCTCTGCCTCACGCTCGGCGTCACACCGCTTCGGCGCGTGACGGGCGTTCCCGCGTTGCTGCGCTTTCGCCGGATGATCGGCCTGTTCGCGTTCTTTTACGCGACGCTGCATTTCACGACGTATCTGTGGTTCGACAAGTGGTTCGACGTGCTTGCGATCCTGAAGGACGTCGGCAAGCGTCCGTTCATCACGGTCGGCTTCGCCGCGTTCGTGCTGCTGATTCCGCTGGCCGCGACCTCGCCGCGCGCGATGGTGCGCCGGCTCGGCCGTCATTGGGCGACGCTGCATCGCGCGATCTATGCGATCGCGCTGTTCGGCGTGCTGCATTTCTGGTGGATGAGGGCCGGCAAGCACAATCTCGCGCAGCCGAAGCTCTACGCGGTGATCGTTGCGGTGCTGCTCGGCTGGCGCCTGCTCGAATGGGGCTGGCGGCGCGTCCGCGCGTGACGAGGCGGGCCCGGAAAAGCAAAAGGCGATGACGGGCAGTCATCGCCTTGGTCGCGCAGGAAGCCGCGCGAGCGGCGGCGCGCGCTTACTGCGTGGCGGCCGGGCCGGATGCCGGCGTCACGACCTTCGATGCATCGCTCGACAGCTCCGGTGACAGCGTGAGCGGCGTGCCGGAAGAATCGGGAATGCTGTCGGACGACGCGTTTTCATCGGTCGGCGTGACGTCGGACGGCGGCGTGTCCTGCTGCTGGATGGGCTTCGCCGGCAACGGGGGCACGGTGGGCAGATAGAGCGGACCGCGTTGACCGCAGCCGGCAAGAATCGCCAAAGCCGCTACAATCGCGCTCATCCGGAAAACGACTCGCATGATCGTCCCTGAACAATTTAACCGATAGAGTTTAGCATGTCCGATACTGAATACCTGGCCCGTGCCGAGGCCGTGCTGGCGGCCGTCGAGCGTACCGTGGATGCCGCGAACGACGGCGATCACGACATCGATCTGGAGCGCAACGGCAGCGTGCTGACGCTGACGTTCGAGAACGGCTCGAAGATCATCGTCAACCTCCAGCCGCCGATGAAGGAGCTGTGGATCGCCGCGAAGGCGGGCGGATTCCATTACCGTTTCGTGGACGGCGAATGGCGCGATACGCGCACCGGCACCGAGTTCTTCGCCGCGCTTACCGAATACGCGACGCAGCAGGCCGGTCTGCCGATCACGTTCGGCGCGTGACGCGTCCGGCGCTTGCCTGGCCGGGCGGCCGATACGCCGGATCGAAGCACAACGAAAAAGCGCCCCGCGGGGCGCTTTTTTCATGCCCGGGCCGTTCGTGTCAGTGGCCGCGGAACAGGTTCATGATGTCCTGCTTCTCCTGTTCGTCGACGTGCGGCACCGCTTCGTCGGTGCTCTGCACCGCCGGCGCCTGCGGCACGCCGACCGTCGACACGAAGCCGTGCCCCGGCGTGAAGTCGGTGAAGTACAACTCGCTGCCGAGCGCCTGGACGTCGTCCGGCATCGTCGGCTTGAACTCCGGCACGCCCTTCAGCGCCGCGCCCATGTAGTCGATCCAGACCGGCAGCGACAGGCCGCCGCCGGTTTCGCGATCGCCGAGGCTGCGCGGGTTGTCGTAACCGATCCACGCGATCGCCGCGAGCGTGTGCTGGTAGCCGGCGAACCACGCGTCGTGCGAGTCGTTCGTCGTGCCGGTCTTGCCCGCGAGGTCGGTGCGCTTCAGCACGTTGGTGCGCGCGCCCGTGCCGCGCTGCGCGACGCTCTGCAGCAGGCTGTTCATCACGTACGCGTTGCGCGCGTCGATCGCGCGCGGCGCGTTCTGCTCGGCGATGAGCGGCTGCGCGCGGGCGACGACCGCGCCGTTCGGATCGGTCACTTCGGCGATCAGGTACGGATTCACGCGGAAGCCGCCGTTCGCGAACACCGAGTACGCGCCGGCCATCTGCAGCGGCGTGACCTGGCCCGCGCCGAGCGCCATCGGCAGGTAGGCCGGATGGCGGTCGGCGTCGAAGCCGAAGCGCGTGATGTACTGCTGCGCGTACTTCGTGCCGATGTGGTTCAGGATCCGGATCGACACGAGGTTGCGCGAGCGCTGCAGCGCGGTGCGCATCGACATCGGGCCTTCGAAACCGCCGCCGTAGTTCTTCGGTTCCCACGGCTGGCCGCCGGTTTCCGCGGCGCTGAAATACAGCGGGCCGTCGTTGATCACCGTGGCCGGCCCGAGGCCCTTGTCGAGCGACGCCGAATAGATGAACGGCTTGAACGACGAACCCGGTTGCCGCCACGCCTGCGTGACGTGGTTGAACTTGTTCTTGTTGTAGTCGAAGCCGCCGACCAGCGAGCGGATCGCGCCGTCCTGCGGAACGATCGAGATGAACGCGCCTTCGACCTGCGGCAACTGCGTGATCGACCACTTCCCGGCGTCGTTCTTCACGACCCGGACGATTGCGCCCGGGCGGATGCGGCGGTTCGGCTGCGCGCCGGCCGACAGCGCGCCCGACGCGAAGCGCAGGTTGTCGCCTTCGATCGTCGCGCTGCTGCCGTCGATGAAGGCGATGGTGATCTGGCGCGGGGTGGCCGCGGTGACGACCGCCGCGATCAGCTCGCCGTTGTCGGGGTGTTCGAGCAGCGCATCGTCGATCGTCTGCTCGCGATCGTCGGCGCCGGCCGGCAATTCGATGAAGCCTTCCGGCCCGCGATAGCCGTGACGGCGCTCGTAATCCATGATGCCCTTGCGCAGCGAGGTGTATGCAACCTGCTGGTCGGCGGAATCGATCGTCGTGACGACATTGAAGCCACGCGTGTAGGTTTCCTCGCGGTACTGCGCGTACATCATTTGTCGGACCATTTCCGCGACGTACTCGGCGTGCACGCTGAACTCGCGGCCTGCGCCCTTGACGATGAGCGGCTGCGCGACGGCTTGGTCGTACTGCTCGCGCGTGATGAAGTTCAGCTCGAGCATCCGCTGCAGGATGTATTCCTGGCGCACCTTCGCGCGCTTCGGATTGACGACCGGGTTATACGCGGACGGCGCCTTCGGCAGCCCCGCGAGCATCGCCGCTTCGGCGAGCGTGATGTCCTTCAGGTCCTTGCCGAAATAGACCCGCGCGGCGCTCGCGAAGCCGTACGCACGCTGGCCGAGATAGATCTGATTCATGTAGACCTCGAGAATCTGATCCTTCGTCAGCGCGCGCTCGATCCGGTAGGCCAGCAGCATCTCGTAGATCTTGCGCGTGTAGGTCTTTTCGCTCGACAGGAAGAAGTTGCGCGCGACCTGCATCGTGATCGTGCTCGCGCCCTGCGACGCATGGCCATTCGTCAGTGCGACGAAGCCGGCGCGGGCGATGCCGGTGAGGTCGACGCCGCCGTGATCGTAGAAGCGTGCGTCCTCGATCGCGAGGATCGCCTTCTTGAGCGAGTCGGGCACGTCCTTGAAATGGACGATGTCGCGGCGTTCCTCGCCGAATTCGCCGATCAGCACGTGATCGGACGTATAGATGCGCAGCGGTACCTTCGGACGATAGTCGGTCAGCGCGTCGAGCGACGGCATGTTCGGCCACGCGACGACGAGCGCGTAGCCGAGC
This sequence comes from Burkholderia sp. SCN-KJ, assembly GCF_024656005.1. Taxonomy (NCBI): domain Bacteria; kingdom Pseudomonadati; phylum Pseudomonadota; class Betaproteobacteria; order Burkholderiales; family Burkholderiaceae; genus Burkholderia; species Burkholderia sp. SCN-KJ. Next base: position 55,574 of record NZ_JANKOG010000030.1, on the reverse strand, counting down.
ACGAGGCCGCCGGCCACGACGAGGGCCACGCACATCGCGGCGAGGCCGATCAGGACTTTCAGCCACCAGGACCGCTTCTTCGGCTCGGGCGCGGGAGGCGGGGACGTAGGAGACGTGGATTGCATAGGCATACCGGAAAACAGTCCCGCGATTATAGCTGCCCGGTAAGACCGGTCCTGACGCGGGGGGCGGCGGCCGGAAACCGGCTGATCGCGGTGCCGCCGGCATAGTGTCCGCGAGGTCGCCCCGTGCCACAACTGGCCGTCCGGCCGACTGTCGGGCACACGCGCCGCTTTGCAGAATCAGGCCTCGGAAACGCGGCGTGGGCCGCAACGATCGCGGGAGGCTGGGATGACAGGACGATGGGCGGCGCGGTTCGCGCCGGGCAGGCACCGTTCGACGGGCATCGACGTCGGGGCGGACGAGGTGAGGGTGGCCGTGCTGAGCCGGCGCGGGCGGGCCGTGGAGGTGCGGGTCGAAGGACTCGAGCGGGAGCCGGTCGGATTGCAGGACGGGCCGGAGGAGGCGCGCTGGGCCGCGGTCGCACGCGCGTTGGCGGCGGCCGTGTCGCGATTGTCGGCGGCGGGCGTGCGCTGCGACACGCGCGGCGTGATGGCGCTGCGCGACGACGAAATGCGGACCGCGACGCTCGACCTGGCCGGGCGCGACGACATCGCGGACGCCGCCCGGCAGGCCGCTGAACGGATTTCGGGGCTGGCGCCCGACACCCTCGCGTTCGACTGGCGGCAGGACGACGGCGCGTGCCCGGGCGAGATCGAGGTCGCCGTGGCGCCGCAGGCATTGCTCGAACGGCGGATCGACGTGGCGGCGCAGGCCGGCGTCGACCTGACGGCCGTCGACGGCGAGTCCGCCGCCGCGCTGCGCGCGTTGCGCTATGCCGCGCAGTTCGAACCCGACGCCCACGGTCCGTACGCCGCATTCTGGTTCTGCGACACGGGCGTGCGCGGCTGGCGGGTCGACGGTGCGATCGCCGTACCGGTGCTCGCGGTGTCCGGCGACGTGCAGGCGGCGTTCCCCGACGCATTGCGCCAGTGCGTGTTCGAGCCGGTGCGCTGCGTGCTCGTGGCCGGCGACGCGCGCAGCATCGCCCGCTGCGGTACGTCGGCCGCCGATATCGGCGATGCGCTCGGCGTGGCCGCGGTGCCGTTCGACTGCACCGGATGGGACGGGCTGCCGGGCGTGCCCGCCGGAACGCAGGGCGGTCCGGCGTTTGCCCTCGCGATCGGGCTGGCGCTGCGCGGGGTGTGGGAATGATGGCCGATGTGGGGTTCGGGCGAACTGCCGCCGGTCACGCCGTGCTCGGCGGCTTCAATCTGCTGCCGTACCGTGAGCGGCTGGCGCAGGCTTTGCGGCGGCGCCGTGCCGCGCAGTGCGGGGCGGCGATCGTGCTCGGCGTGCTCGGGGCCTGCATTTGGACGGGGGCGGCGACGGCGTGGCGATGGCGCGTGGATGCGGAGCGTACGCGTGTGGAGGCGCGGCTGCGGCAATTGCAGCCACGGATCGATGCCGCACGGCGCGCCGCCGGCGTAGCCGCCGACCTTGCGCGACGCGATGCACAGGCGGTCGTGCTTGGCGCACCTTACCGGCGGGTCGCCGGGCTGCTCGCGACGCTGGCGCAGGTGCGCGACGATACCGTCCGGCTCGACGCATTGCGCACGACTGCGTCCGGCGCCGTGCTCGACGCGCGCACGACGAGTTACCGGGCGGCCGCGCGGTGGCTCGCACGGATGGCGGCCGAGCAGCGTGACTGGCGATTCGATGTCGGCGCGCTGACCCCGGCCACTCAAGTCACGGGTTCGGCCGCGCCGTTCCGGTTTTCCGTGCAGGTGCGTTGGGACGACCCGCCGCCGCGGCAGAAGGCCGCGGGAGGCGACGCATGACGGCGATCACGCATCGGACCATGCCGGCCGGTACCGGGCGGCGCGGCCGCGTGGCACGGCTGTCGCCGGCCGCGGCACATGCCGTCGGCTGCGTGGCGGCATTCGCGTGCGTGACGATGGGCACCATTCATCTGGTGGATGCCGTCGACGCGAGCGGACTCGCACGCAGTCGCGCGTTGCTGGCAACGGCACAAGTGCGTGCCGCCGACGCACAGCGGCTGCTCGCGACCGCGCCACGGCGCGACCCGGACCCGGCTGCCGGGCACGCCTCCAGCGTGCCGCGTGCATCGGGGTGGCCCGCACTGATGCTCGAGCTGGCGGACCTGGCCGGCGCGAGCGGACTGCGGATCGTGTCGATCGAGCCGCGGCGCACTGACGAAGCGGCCCCGGATGGCCGGCGCACGGTGCGGATCGTCGCGGACGGCGGCTTTCCGGCGCTGCTGCGGCTGATGGGCGGGCTGGCGAGTGTTCCCGCGCTGGTGGTGCCGTCGAGGCTGCATATCGAGCGGAAACCGCCCGCGTTGCGGGTGGACATGACGATCGACGTGTTTCCGGCGCTGTCGGGGGCTCGTGTTCCCGATGGCACGGTGCGGCTGCTTGCCGGCGTGCCGAGCGACGATCCATTCGGCGGCGATGGCTTGCCCGCGCGGGCCGACGATGCGACGCCGCGCCTGGCCGGCACGATTCGCGACGTACACGCCGGGCTCGCGCTGTTCGACGCGGGCGATGGCGCATTCGCGACCGTTGCGCCGGGCGAAGCGTTCGGGATGTCACGCGTGGTGAGCGTCGATGCCGGTGCGGTGACGCTTGCGACAGCCGACGGCGCGCGCCGGTTCGCCATGGATGACGGAGGTCGCCCATGACGAAGTACGGATGGCGGGCGATCGCATTCTGGGTCGGATCGGGCGTCGCCGCGGCACACGCGGCGCTGCCGCCGTTGCCCCTGTTGCCGCCTTTGCCGCCGGCCGACTGGCCGATCGCATCGATGCAGGCGCATGCCCAGGACACACCGCTGCCGCAGGGCGCGCCCGACGGTGCGGACGGCGCGGACGGTGCAGCGCCCGCGCATGACGGCCCGCCGCCGTTCGATCAGGCCGTGCGCGCGGCGCTTCAAGCGGACACAACCGCACCGGTGCCCCAGCTGGAGGGGCCGCCGATTCCATTGCCGCCGCCGATGCGCATGAGCGACGCCGCGGCGCGGCACCCCGGCGATGCGGATGACGCGCGGCGGATCTCGCTGAATCTGCAAGGCGCCGGGCTCGCTGCCGCGTTCGACGCGCTCGCGCGATTCACCGGGCTGAACATCATCGTCGGCGAGCAGGTGCGCGGCACCGTGACGTTACGTCTGAACAATGTCCGCTGGCGCGATGCGTTCGACACGTTGCTCGACACGCACGGGCTGGCGATGTCCCGGCGCGGCAACGTGATCTGGGTCACGGCGGCGGCCGAACTCGCGGCGCGCGAGCGCGAGCGCTTCGAAACGCACGCACGCGCGGCCGAGCTGGAGCCGCTCGCGAGCCGGACCTTCGCGCTGCATTACCCGCGCGCGCAGGACGTGCAGCGGTTGCTGGCCGGAGCGACCGGCCAGCGCCTGCTGTCGAAACGCGGTGCCGCGGCGGCCGATCCGCGCACGAACCTGTTGTTCGTCACCGATCTGGCGCCGCGCATCGCGCAGATCGCGGGCTTGATCGACGCGATCGACCGGCCATCGCGGCAGGTCCGGATCGAGGCGCGCATCGTCGAAGGCGAGCAGGGCTTCTCGCGCAACCTCGGTGCACGCGTCGCGCTGCGCGCGCAGGGACGGGCGCCCGCGGCCGACGGCGTGGCAGTCGCGACGGACACGCGCAACGCGCTCGACCTGGCCGCACGACCGCTCGGCGGCTTCGAGGCGGCGACGGCCGGCTTCACGTTGTTCGCCGCGCCGCTCAGCCGCGTGCTCGACGTTGAATTGAGCGCGCTCGAGGCGCAAGGGCGGGGCCAGATCGTTTCCAGCCCGCGCGTGGTGACGGCCGACCGCGTGAAGGCGATCGTCGAACAGGGCTCGGAGCTGCCGTACCAAGCCAAGGTCGGCAACGGCGTGAGCGGCGTGCAGTTCCGCCGCGCGACGCTGAAGCTCGAGGTCGAGCCGCAGATCACGCCCGACGGGCGCGTCGTGCTGGACCTGGACGTGACGAAGGACAGCATCGGCGAGCCGACGGCGGCCGGCCCGGCGATTCATACGAAGCACGTCCAGACACGCGTCGAGGTCGAGGACGGCGGAACGGTCGCGATCGGCGGGATTTACGAGCAGTTGAACCGGGACGATGTGACGAGGGTGCCGCTCTTGGGCAAAATACCGGTACTGGGCGCGCTTTTCCGGCACCGCGCACGGCGCGACCAGCGCAGCGAATTGGTCGTCTTCATCACGCCGACGGTCGTCGGCGCGCGTTGCGAGACGGCCGGCGCGGGCGACGCGGATGCGGGAAAAACGGGGCCGGAAGCCGGCGGCGCAGGCTCGACAAGGCAGCCGCTTTGCCAGTAAGCTGCGCCACACACCAGCAAGATTCAAGCAGAGGAAGCCGTTGCAAGCGCGGGACCCACATGCAAACGTATTTTTCGTCGGCCTTATGGGAGCGGGTAAGACCACCGTGGGCCGTGCGGTCGCGCGCCGGCTCGACAGGACGTTCTTCGACTCCGACCACGAAATCGAGGCCCGCACGGGTGCGCGCATTCCGGTGATCTTCGAGATGGAGGGCGAGGCCGGGTTTCGCGACCGCGAATCGCAGGTGATCGCCGATCTCACGCAGCGCGAGAACATCGTGCTCGCGACGGGCGGCGGCGCGGTGCTGCGGCCCGAGAATCGCGACTGCCTGAAAAGCAGCGGCATCGTCATCTATCTGCGCGCCAATCCGCACGATCTGTGGCTGCGCACCCGCAAGGACAAGAACCGCCCGCTGTTGCAGACCGACGATCCGAAGGCGCGTCTCGAAGCGCTCTACGAAGTGCGCGACCCGCTGTACCGCGAATGCGCGGACTTCATCATCGAGACCGGCCGCCCGTCGGTCAACGGCCTCGTCAACATGGTGCTGATGCAACTCGAACTGGCAGGCGTCATCGCCAAGCCGCTACAAGCATGATTACCGTCAACGTCGATCTGGGCGAGCGCGCCTACCCGATTCACATTGGTGCCGGCCTGATCGGCCGCACCGAGCTGTTCGCCCCTCACATCACCGGTTCGTCGGTCACGATCGTCACGAACACGACGGTCGATCCGCTCTACGGCGACGTGCTGCGCGCGGCGCTCGCGCCGCTCGGCAAGCGCGTGTCGACGGTCGTGCTGCCGGACGGCGAGGCCTACAAGAACTGGGAAACGCTGAACCTGATCTTCGACGGCCTGCTGACCGAGCGTGCCGACCGCAAGACGACGCTCGTCGCACTCGGCGGCGGCGTGATCGGCGACATGACCGGCTTCGCCGCCGCGTGCTACATGCGCGGCGTGCCGTTCATCCAGGTGCCGACGACGCTGCTGTCGCAGGTCGATTCGTCGGTCGGCGGCAAGACGGGCATCAACCACCCGCTCGGCAAGAACATGATCGGCGCGTTCTACCAGCCGCAGGCCGTGATCGCCGATATCGGCGCGCTGACCACGTTGCCCGATCGCGAGCTGGCGGCCGGCGTGGCCGAGGTCATCAAGACGGGCGCGATCGCCGATGCGGCGTTCTTCGACTGGATCGAGGCGAACGTCGAGGCGCTGAACCGCCGCGAGCCGGCCGCGCTCGCGCATGCGGTGAAGCGCTCGTGCGAGATCAAGGCGAGCGTGGTCGCAGCCGACGAACGCGAAGGCGGGCTGCGTGCGATCCTGAATTTCGGCCATACGTTCGGCCATGCGATCGAGGCCGGGCTCGGTTATGGCGAGTGGCTGCACGGCGAAGCGGTCGGCTGCGGGATGGTGATGGCGGGCGACCTGTCGGTGCGGCTCGGCCTGCTCGACGAAGCGTCGCGACAGCGGCTCGACGCGGTGATCGCCGCCGCACATCTGCCGGTGCGCGGGCCGGCACTCGGCGATGCGCGCTACATGGACCTGATGCGCGTCGACAAGAAGGCCGAAGCCGGTGCGATCAAGTTCATCCTGCTGAAGCGATTCGGCGATACGCTGATCACCCAGGCGCCCGACGAAGCCGTGTTCGCTACGCTGGCGCAGACGACCCGGTAACGGCGCCCCGGATGCCCCGGCGCCCCTGACATGGAGGAGACGTGAGCGAGACATCCAGCAGCAAACCGACCCGAGCCGGCCGCGCATCCGTCGCGGCGCTGGCCGAGCCGCCGACGCTGGCGGCGCTGGAAGCCCATCTCGCTCCGTATGCCGCCCACGCGTCGCAGTCGCGCGGCCGCCGCCATCAGGAAACGCCGCCGGCGGCGCGCACCGAATTCCAGCGCGACCGCGACCGCATCGTTCATTCGACCGCGTTCCGCCGGCTCGAATACAAGACGCAGGTCTTCGTCAATCACGAAGGCGACCTGTTTCGCACCCGCCTCACGCACAGCCTCGAAGTCGCGCAGATCGCGCGTTCGGTCGCGCGCAACCTGCGCCTGAACGAGGATCTCGTCGAAGCGATCTCGCTCGCGCACGATCTCGGTCATACGCCGTTCGGCCATGCCGGGCAGGACGCGCTGAATGCGTGCATGCGCGAGCACGGCGGCTTCGAGCACAACCTGCAGAGCCTGGCGGTGGTCGACGAACTCGAGGAGCACTACGGCGCGTTCAATGGCCTGAACCTGTGCTTCGAGACGCGCGAAGGCATCCTCAAGCACTGTTCGCGCGAGAACGCCCGCAAGCTCGGCGCACTCGGCGAGCGTTTCCTACAAGGCCGCCAGCCGTCGCTGGAAGCGCAGCTCGCGAACATTGCGGACGAAATCGCGTACAACAACCACGACGTCGACGATGGCCTGCGCTCCGGCCTGATCACGATCGAGCAGCTCGCCGAAGTCGAGCTGTGGCAGCGCCACTACGACGCGGCGCTTGCCGAATTCCCGCATCTCGAAGGCCGCCGCCTCGTGCACGAGACGGTGCGCCGCATCATCAACACGCTGATCGTCGACCTGATCGACGAGACCACGCGCAATCTCGCGCGCGTCGCGCCCGCGTCGCTCGACGACGTGCGCGCCGCGCCGCCGCTCGTCGCGCACAGCGAGCCGATCGCCGCGCAGGCGGCCGCCCTCAAGCGTTTCCTGTTCAAGAACCTCTATCGCCACTACAAGGTGATGCGCATGGCGAGCAAGGCGCAGCGCGTCGTCACCGGGCTGTTCGACGCGTTCATCGACGATCCGCGCCTGCTGCCGCCGCCGTACCAGTCGGACGATGAAGCGCAGCAGCCGCGCCTCGTCGCGCACTACATCGCCGGCATGACCGACCGCTTCGCGCTGAAGGAATACCAGCGCCTGTTCGTCATCAACGACAACTGACTGTCACAAACGATCACTAGACTTCGCCGGTTCAATGGCGACGGGAATGTTGCACACGCTGTTGGTAACGTTTTCACAGGAGAGAGATCGATGAAGAAGAAGCCCGCGGGGACAATGGTTCGCTCGATCGCGCTGGGCGGCGCGCTCATGTTCGGTGTGCAGCATGCGGCGTTCGCCGCGACGGAGATCCAGTTCTGGCATGCGATGGAGTCGGCGCTCGGTGAGCGCGTCAACGAGCTCGCCACGCAGTTCAACGCATCGCAGAGCGACTACAAGATCGTGCCGGTCTTCAAGGGCACGTACGACCAGGCACTCGCGGCGGGCATCGCCGCCTATCGCAGCGGCAACGCGCCGGCGATCCTCCAGGTCTATGAAGTCGGCACCGCGACGATGATGCAGGCGAAGAAGGCCGTCGTGCCGGTCTACGACGTGTTCAAGCAGGCCGGCGTGCCGCTCGACGAAAAGGCGTTCGTACCGACCATCGCGAGCTACTACAGCGACGCGAAGACGGGCCATCTCGTGTCGATGCCGTTCAACAGCTCGACGCCGGTGCTGTACTACAACAAGGACGCGTTCAAGAAGGCCGGGCTCGACCCGAACCAGCCGCCGAAGATGTGGGCCGACGTGCAGGCCGCCGCGGAGAAGCTGCGCAAATCCGGGATGACGTGCGGCTTCACGACCGGCTGGCAGGGCTGGATCCAGCTCGAGAACTACAGCGCGTGGCATGCGCTGCCGTTCGCGAGCCGCAACAACGGCTTCGACGGCGCCGACGCGGCGCTCGAATTCAACAAGCCGCAGCAGATCGCGCACATCGCGTTCCTGCAACAGATGCAGAAGGACGGCACGTTCACGTACGCGGGCCGCAAGGACGAGGCATCGGCGAAGTTCTACAGCGGCGACTGCGGGATCCTGACGACGTCGTCGGGTGCGCTCGCGAACGTGCAGAAGTTCGCGAAGTTCAGCTACGGCACCGGCATGATGCCGTACGACGCGAACGTGAAGGGCGCGCCGCAGAACGCGATCATCGGCGGCGCGAGCCTGTGGGTGCTGGCCGGCAAGGATCCGGCGACCTACAAGGGCGTCGCGAAATTCCTCGCGTTCCTGGCCTCGCCGCCGATCGCCGCGAAGTGGCACCAGGAAACCGGCTACCTGCCGGTCACGACGGCCGCGTACGACCTCACGCGCCAGCAGGGCTTCTATGCGAAGAACCCGAGCGCGGAAACCGCGATCAAGCAGATGATGAACAAGCCGCCGCTGCCGTATACGAAGGGGCTGCGCCTCGGCAACATGCCGCAGATCCGCACGGTCGTCGACGAAGAGCTGGAGCAGGTCTGGGCGGAGAAGAAGTCGCCGAAGGAGGCGCTCGATGCGGCGGCGTCGCGCGGTGACGAGCTGCTGCGCCGCTTCGAGAAGTCGGGCGGCTGAGCCCGCATCGCGTTCGTGCCGCCGCCCGTCGCATCGCGTATGCGCGCGTGCGGGCCGGCGGCACGGTTCCCTTTCCGTTTCGCCTCCGGACACCCGCGATGCAATCCCGTTCCCGTTTCGGCGCGAGCCTGCTGCCGTACCTGCTGATCGCGCCGCAGCTCGCGATCACCGCCGTGTTCTTCCTGTGGCCGGCCGGCGTCGCGCTGTGGCAGTCGACGCAGATGCAGGACGCGTTCGGCACGTCGAGTGAATTCGTCGGTTTCGCGAACTTCACGCACCTGTTCGCCGACCCGCTGTACCTCGACTCGTTCCGCACGACGCTGGTGTTCAGCTCGCTCGTCACGGTCAGCGGGCTCGTCGTGTCGCTGCTGCTCGCCGCCTGCGCCGACCGCGTGATCCGCGGCGCGCGCGTATACCGCACGCTGCTGATCTGGCCGTATGCGGTCGCGCCGACGATCGCGGCCGTGCTGTGGGCGTTCCTGTTCAACCCGAGCATCGGCCTCGTCACCTATGCGCTCGCGAAGGGCGGCATCGTGTGGAATCACGCGCTGAACGGCGGCCAGGCGATGTTTCTCGTCGTGCTCGCGTCGGTATGGAAGCAGGTGAGCTACAACTTCCTGTTCTTCTACGCAGGACTGCAGGCGATTCCGCGCTCGCTGATCGAGGCGGCGGCGATCGACGGTGCCGGGCCGGTGCGGCGTTTCTTCCACATCGTGCTGCCGCTGCTGTCGCCGACGAGCTTCTTCCTGCTGGTCGTGAACCTCGTCTACGCGTTCTTCGACACCTTCCCGGTGATCGACGCGGCCACCGCGGGCGGCCCCGCGCAGAGCACGAAGACGCTGATCTACAAGATCTTCACCGAAGGCTTCCAGGGGCTCGACATCGGCAGCTCGGGCGCGCAGTCGGTCGTGCTGATGATCATCGTCGTCGGCCTGACGGTGATCCAGTTCCGCTTCGTCGAACGCAGGGTGCAATACGCATGATCGAAAATCGCAAGGGCTTCGACCTGTTCTGCCACGCGGTGCTGATCGCGGGCGTCGTGCTGATCGTGTTCCCGGTGTACGTCGCGTTCTGCGCGGCGACCATGAACGCGCAGGAAGTGTTCACGATCCCGCTGTCATTGGTGCCGAGCACGCACCTGCTGGAGAACGTCGCCTATATCTGGGGGCACGGCAGCGGCGGCACGACGGCGCCGTTCGGCCGGCTGCTCGTCAACAGCTTCGTGATGGCGCTCGCGATCGCGGTCGGCAAGATCGCGGTGTCGATCCTGTCCGCGTACGCGATCGTCTACTTCCGCTTCCCGTTCCGCAACACGGCGTTCTGGCTGATCTTCATCACGCTGATGCTGCCGGTCGAGGTGCGGATCTTCCCGACCGTGCAGGTCGTGTCGACGCTCCACATGACGAACACCTACGCGGGGCTCTCGCTGCCGCTGATCGCATCGGCGACCGCGACGTTCCTGTTCCGCCAGTTCTTCATGACGCTGCCCGACGAGCTGATGGACGCCGCGCGCATCGACGGCGCGGGGCCGCTGCGCTTCTTCCGGGACGTCGTGCTGCCGCTGTCGAAGACGAGCATCGCGGCGCTGTTCGTGATCACGTTTATCTACGGCTGGAACCAGTATCTGTGGCCGATCCTGATCACGACGGAGGCGTCGCTGTCGACGGCGGTGGTGGGCATCAAGACGATGATCGCGAGCGGCGACGCCGCGACCGAATGGCAATACGTAATGGCGGCGACGCTGCTGGCGATGATTCCGCCGCTCGTCGTCGTGCTGGCGATGCAGCGCTGGTTCGTGCGCGGCCTCGTCGATTCCGAAAAATAACCGACGTAACCGGGAGAAGGACAAGGTATGGCTGCGCTGAGCTTGAAGGGCGTCAGGAAATCCTACGACGGCAAGCAGCACGTGCTGCATGGCATCGACGTGGAGATCGCCGACGGCGAATTCATCGTGCTGGTCGGCCCGTCGGGCTGCGGCAAGTCGACGCTGCTGCGGATGATCGCGGGGCTCGAGACGGTGACGGACGGCGAGATCGCGATCGGCGAGCGCGTGGTGAATGCGCTGGAGCCGAAGGATCGCGACATCGCGATGGTGTTCCAGAACTACGCGCTGTATCCGCACATGACGGTCGCGCAGAACATGGGCTACGGGCTGAAGATCCGCGGCATCGAGCGCGCGACGATCGACACGCGGGTGGCTGCCGCCGCGAAGATCCTCGAGCTCGAGCCGCTGCTCGCGCGGCGGCCGCGCGAACTGTCGGGCGGCCAGCGGCAGCGCGTCGCGATGGGGCGCGCGATCGTGCGCGAGCCGTCGGTATTCCTGTTCGACGAGCCGTTGTCGAACCTCGACGCGAAGCTGAGCGTGCAGATGCGGCTCGAGATCCAGCGGCTGCATGCGCGGCTCGCGACCACGAGCGTGTACGTGACGCACGACCAGATCGAGGCGATGACGCTCGCGCAGCGCGTGATCGTGATGAACCGCGGCTATGCGGAGCAGATCGGCGCGCCGGTCGACGTGTACGAGAAGCCGGCGACGGTGTTCGTCGCGGGCTTCATCGGCTCGCCGGCGATGAACCTGATGCACGGCCGGCTGTCGGAGGATGGCGCGACGTTTACGGTCGCGGGCGGCGGCCCGGCGCTGCCGGTCGCCGGCGCGCCCGGCATCGGCACCGCGATCGCCACCGGGCGCGACTGGGTGCTCGGCGTGCGGCCGGAGCACATGACGCCGCAGCCGGGCGTCGCGCAGGCGACGCTGCCGGTCGACTCGTGCGAGCTGCTCGGCGCGGACAACCTCGCGCACGGCCGCTGGGGCAATCACGACGTCGCGGTGCGGCTGCCGCACGCGGATCGACCCGCACGCGGCATGGCGCTGGGTGCCGCGCTGCCCGCGCACCGGCTGCATTTCTTCGATCCCGAGACCGGCAAGCGGGCCGGCTGAACCTGACGAACCCGTTGCGAGGCGCATGATGACTTCCCGTACCGACTGGCCCTATCCGTGCGTCGTCGCCCATCGCGGCGGCGGCACGCTCGCACCGGAGAACACGCTCGCCGCGTTCGACGAGGGCGCGCGGCGCGGTCACCGGATGGTCGAGTTCGACGCGAAGCTGTCCGCCGACGACGTGACGTTCCTCCTGCACGACGACACGGTCGACCGCACGTCGAACGGCCGCGGCCCGGCGGCGGGCATGCGTTATGCGGCGCTGGCCGCGCTCGACGCCGGTGCCTGGTTCGACGCGCGTTTCGCGGGCGAGCGGATGCCGACGCTCGAGGCGGCGGCGGCGCGCTGCGTCGCGCACGGGCTGGCGGCGAACGTCGAGATCAAGCCGTGCCCGGGCCGCGAGCGCGACACGGGGCAGCGGGTCGCGGCCGATGCGGCCGCGTACTGGCATGGCGCGGCGGTGCCGCCGCTCTTGTCGTCGTTCTCGTTCGAGGCGCTGCAACAGGCGCGCGCGAGCGCACCGGCGCTGCCGCGCGGGATGCTGTACGAGGCGGTACCGGACGACTGGCACGCGCAGGTCGTCGGTGCGCTGGGTTGCGTATCGTTGCACGCAAACCACAAGGCGCTCGACGAACCGCTCGTGCGCGCGATCAAGGCGGCCGGGCTGCGGATCCTGGTGTACACGGTCAACGACCTCGCCCGGGCGCGCGAACTCGCGCGCTGGGGCGTCGATGCGGTCTGCACGGACCGGATCGACCTGATCGCCCCCGATGCGCTGGACGACATCGCGTAGCGACCGGTCCTGCGCGATGGTCGGCGCGGGAAAACCCTGAGGCAAAAAAACGACGCCCCGGCGGGTTTCCGCCGGGGCGTTTTCCATCGAGGAGACGTTACGTCACGAAAAATCGGCTACAAATTGCAGCAGGATTAACCATTCCCCAAATATTCGACTACGCTTAGAAGCGGTAGCCGATGTTCAGGTACGTGACGATCGGGTTGAGCGAGATCTTCGCTTTCGACGTTTCGGTCAGGGTGCCGACCGGCGTCCGGCGGGCCGTCGTGAAGGTCGCGGTCACGCTGATCGGGATGTACGAGATCGACAGGCCGCCGAACCAGTGTTTCGTGAAGCTGTACGTGAAGCCGGCGTTGAACACGGGCGCCCACTGGTTGCTGGTCGTCGCGCTGGTCGGGCCGCCGAGCACGCCGTTCTCGAAGCTGCTGTTCGTGATCTTTGCGCCGGTGAACCAGGTATATGTCGCGCCGACGCCGACATACGGACGGAACTTCGCGTTGGCGTCGTTGAAGTGGTAGCGCAGCAATACGGCGGGGCTCCACTGGTACGCACGGCCGAGTACGCCGAAGTTTTCGAACCGACCCTTGCCGGTGATGTCGAACTTCGGCGGTATCCCCATGACGAGCTCGGTGGAGATATGGTCGGTGACGAAGTAGCCCGCTGCGAGACCGAGCGTATCGGCGTCGTTGATGCCGGCGCCGGTGTTGGGAATCGACTGGTTGATGGGCGTGCCGCCGACGCCGTACACGAACAGCGGGTCGCTGCTGTCCTGCGGCGAAAAGTGCAGCCAGCCGGTGCTGACGTAGAAGTCACCTGCGGATTGTGCGTGTGCCGTGCCGCCCGCAAATGCGAGCGCTACGGCCCCCGTAATGGCCAGTTTTCGTTTCATTGTGTCTCCTCCGATCAAAGGCGTGCTCATTATGACGACTGCGTTTAAAACCAAACAAGCTCGCAAGTTAGAGCTTTCTCCCTAGGATTCGCACGACCGTACGCTTCCGCGCCCCGCCGGGACAGGCATTCTACGCAGGTGCGCATTTTCGGACCTTCGGGTATTTCCTAACGCGTTCAAACGGACATTCAGCATGGCACGGTTAGCACGACTCTACGTTCCCGACCAGCCGCAGCACGTGATACTGCGCGGCCTGGATCAGCAACCCGCGTTTGTCGACGACCAGGACTACGAACTCTTCATCGATTGTCTGAAGGCCGCGGCACGCGATCACCATCTTTCGGTGCATGCCTATGTGCTGCTGCCGCGTCAGGTGCAGCTCCTCGTGACGCCGAGCGACGAGGCGAGCCTGCCGAAGGCGATGCAGGCGGTCGGCCGCCGCTACGTCGCGCATTTCAACCGGCGCTATTCGCGGCGCGGCACCCTGTGGGAAGGCCGCTATCGCGCGACCGTGATCGAAGGCGAGCGCTATTTCCTGCTCGCGAGCCGCGTGGTCGAGATGAGCCCGGTGCGCGCGCAGCTGGTCGCGACGCCCGACGCCTATCGCTGGTCGAGCTACCGGCACCACGTCGGGCTCACCGTCGACAGCCTGATCACCGACCATCCGCTCTACTGGGCGCTCGGCAACACGCCGTTCGACCGTCAGCGCGCGTACAAGGAGCTGTGCGAGCAGCCGCTCGACGAGCGGCAGGCCGATCAGCTCCAGCAGGCGACGCTGAAGGGCTGGGTGCTCGGCGGCGAGAACTACCGCGAGTGGGCGGCGCGCACGGCGAACCGCCGCGTGTCGCCGCTGCCGCGCGGGCGCCCCAGAAAGGTGCGTGAAAACACGCCGCCGATCCAGCAGTAACGCGGGAAAGGCGGATCACGAGGCGGCGCTGCGGGCGCCGCTTCTTTTTGCACCATAATGATACGGCCCCAATAAAACAGCACCAGATCCGAGCATTGGTTTAAATGGGGTTCGATCAAGCGGTTTTTGTTGCTATTCCTTTGATTCGTCGCGTATATTCCGAATTCCGGTGGCCCGGGTGAAGCTCGCCCAACCACCGTCGGCCGTGCCGTCTCCCGTCGGGAGCGGGATCGACGGCAACAAAAAATGGTTCAACGGCCCTCGAGGCCCCTTTACGACGGTGTCCCCATGAACGACCACCAGCAGCCGCTCGCCGCGGTGCCCGCCGCACAAGGTCTGTACGACCCGCAAAACGAACACGACGCCTGCGGCGTCGGCTTCGTCGCTCACATCAAGGGCAAGAAGAGCCACGAGATCATTCAGCAGGGTCTGAAGATCCTCGAGAACCTCGATCACCGCGGCGCGGTCGGTGCCGATCCGCTGATGGGCGACGGCGCCGGCATCCTGATCCAGATTCCGGACGCGTTCTATCGCGAGGAAATGTCGAAGCAGGGCGTGACGCTGCCGCCGGCCGGCGAATATGGGGTCGGCATGATCTTCCTGCCGAAGGAAAACGCATCGCGTCTCGCGTGCGAGCAGGAGCTCGAGCGGACGGTGCGGGCAGAAGGGCAGGTCGTGCTCGGCTGGCGCGACGTGCCGGTCGACCATACGATGCCGATCTCGCCGACGGTCAAGGCGAGCGAGCCGCTGATCCGCCAGATCTTCATCGGCCGCGGCAAGGACATCATGGTGACGGACGCGCTCGAGCGGAAGCTGTACGTAATCCGCAAGACCGCGAGCCACCGCATCCAGGCGCTGAAGCTCAAGCACGGCAAGGAATACTTCGTGCCGTCGATGTCGGCGCGCACGATCGTCTACAAGGGGCTGCTGCTCGCGGGCCAGGTCGGCGTGTACTACCGCGACCTGCAGGACGCGCGCGTCGTGTCGGCGCTCGCGCTCGTGCACCAGCGCTTCTCGACCAACACGTTCCCCGCCTGGGAGCTGGCGCACCCGTACCGGATGATCGCGCACAACGGCGAGATCAACACCGTCAAGGGCAACGTGAACTGGCTGAACGCGCGTACCGGCGCGATCGCGTCGCACGTGCTCGGCGACGACCTGCCGAAGCTGTGGCCGCTGATCTACCCGGGCCAGTCGGACACCGCATCGTTCGACAACTGTCTCGAACTGCTGGTGATGGCCGGCTACCCGCTCGTGCATGCGGTGATGATGATGATCCCGGAAGCGTGGGAACAGCACACGCTGATGGACGAGAATCGCCGCGCGTTCTACGAATACCACGCTGCGATGATGGAGCCGTGGGACGGCCCCGCCGCGATCGCGTTTACCGACGGCCGCCAGATCGGCGCGACGCTCGACCGTAACGGCCTGCGCCCGGCGCGCTACATCGTGACCGATGACGACCTCGTCATCATGGCGTCGGAAGCCGGCACGCTGCAGATCCCCGAATCGAAGATCGTCAAGAAGTGGCGCCTGCAGCCGGGCAAGATGTTCCTGATCGACATGGAACACGGCCGCATCATCGACGACAAGGAGCTCAAGGACAACCTCGCGAACGCGAAGCCGTACAAGAGCTGGATCGACGCCGTGCGCATCAAGCTCGACGAGATCGAGCCGAAGGCCGAGGACGTCGCGGCCGGCCGCACGCAGGGTGCCGCGCTGCTCGACCGCCAGCAGGCGTTCGGCTATACGCAGGAAGACCTGAAGTTCCTGATGGCGCCGATGGCGCAGCAGGGCGAAGAGGCCGTCGGCTCGATGGGCAACGACTCGCCGCTCGCGGTGATGTCGAACAAGAACAAGACGCTCTATCACTACTTCAAGCAGCTGTTCGCGCAGGTCACGAACCCGCCGATCGACCCGATCCGCGAGAACATGGTGATGTCGCTCGTGTCGTTCATCGGCCCGAAGCCGAACCTGCTCGACACGAACAACATCAACCCGCCGATGCGTCTCGAAGTGTCGCAGCCGGTGCTCGACTTCAAGGACATCGCGAAGATCCGCGCGATCGACCAGTACACGGGCGGCAAGTTCAGCGCGTACGAACTGAACATCTGCTATCCGGTCGCGTGGGGCAAGGAAGGCATCGAGGCGCGCCTCGCGTCGCTGTGCGCGGAAGCCGTCGACGCGGTCAAGTCGGGCTACAACATGCTGATCGTGTCGGACCGCAAGACGGACGCCGAGCACGTCGCGATTCCGGCGCTGCTCGCCACGTCGGCGATCCACTCGCACCTCGTCCAGCAAGGGCTGCGCACGAGCACGGGCCTCGTCGTCGAGACGGGCTCCGCACGCGAGACGCACCACTTCGCGCTGCTCGCGGGCTACGGCGCGGAAGCCGTGCACCCGTACCTCGCGATGGAAACGCTCGCGAAGATGGCCGAAGGCCTGTCTGGCGACCTGTCGCCGGAGAAGGCCGTCTACAACTTCACGAAGGCAGTCGGCAAGGGCCTGCAGAAGGTGATGTCGAAGATGGGCATCTCGACGTACATGTCGTACACGGGCGCGCAGATCTTCGAAGCGCTCGGCCTGTCGAGCGACCTCGTCGAGAAGTACTTCAAGGGCACGGCCTCGAAGGTCGGCGGCATCGGCCTGTTCGAAGTCGCGGAAGAAGCGATCCGCCTGCACCGCGATGCGTTCGGCGACAGCCCGGTCCTGCGCGACATGCTCGACGCGGGCGGCGAGTACGCGTATCGCGTGCGCGGCGAAGACCACATGTGGACGCCGGACTCGATCGCGAAGCTCCAGCACGCGACGCGCAGCAACTCGTACCAGACGTACAAGGAATACGCGCACCTGATCAACGACCAGACCAAGCGTCACATGACGTTCCGCGGCCTGTTCGAGTTCAAGGTCGAGCCGACCAAGGCGATCCCGATCGAAAACGTCGAACCGGCGAAGGAAATCGTGAAGCGCTTCGCGACGGGCGCGATGTCGCTCGGTTCGATCAGCACGGAAGCGCACGCGACGCTCGCGATCGCGATGAACCGGATCGGCGGCAAGTCGAACACCGGCGAAGGCGGCGAGGACGAGAAGCGCTACCGCAACGAACTGCGCGGCATTCCGATCAAGTCGGGCGAGACGCTGAAGTCGGTGATCGGCGACGAGATCGTCAGCGACATTCCGCTGAAGGACGGCGATTCGCTGCGCTCGAAGATCAAGCAGGTCGCGTCGGGCCGCTTCGGCGTCACCGCCGAGTACCTGGCATCGGCCGACCAGATCCAGATCAAGATGGCGCAGGGCGCGAAGCCGGGCGAAGGCGGCCAGCTGCCGGGCCACAAGGTGTCCGAATACATCGGCAAGCTGCGCTACTCGGTGCCGGGCGTCGGCCTGATCTCGCCGCCGCCGCACCACGATATCTACTCGATCGAGGATCTGGCGCAGCTGATCCACGACCTGAAGAACGTGAACCCGAGCTCGAGCATCTCGGTGAAGCTGGTGTCGGAAGTCGGCGTCGGCACGGTCGCGGCCGGTGTCGCGAAGGCGAAGGCCGATCACGTCGTGATCGCCGGCCATGACGGCGGCACGGGTGCGTCGCCGCTGTCGTCGGTCAAGCATGCGGGCACGCCGTGGGAACTCGGCCTGGCCGAAACGCAGCAGACGCTGGTGCTGAACCGCCTGCGCGGCCGCATCCGCGTGCAGGCCGACGGCCAGATGAAGACGGGCCGCGACGTCGTGATCGGCGCGCTGCTCGGCGCGGACGAATTCGGCTTCGCGACGGCGCCGCTCGTCGTCGAAGGCTGCATCATGATGCGCAAGTGCCACCTGAACACGTGCCCGGTCGGCGTCGCGACGCAGGATCCGGTGCTGCGTGCGAAGTTCAAGGGCCAGCCCGAGCACGTCGTGAACTACTTCTTCTTCGTCGCCGAGGAAGTGCGCGAGATCATGGCGCAGCTCGGCGTCGCGAAGTTCGACGACCTGATCGGTCGCGCCGACCTGCTCGATACGCGCAAGGGCATCGAGCACTGGAAGGCGAAGGGCCTCGACTTCTCGCGCGTGTTCTACCAGCCGGAAGAGTGCGAGGACGTCGCGCCGCGTCACGTCGACGTGCAGGATCACGGCCTCGAGCGCGCGCTCGACCACGTGCTGATCGAGAAGGCGAAGGCTGCGATCGAGAACGGCGAGCATGTGTCGTTCATCCAGCCGGTGCGCAACGTGAACCGCACGGTCGGCGCGATGCTGTCGGGCGTGATCGCGAAGAAGCACGGCCACGAAGGCCTGGCCGACGACGCGGTGCACATCCAGCTGAAGGGCACGGCCGGCCAGAGCTTCGGCGCGTTCCTCGCGAAGGGCGTGACGCTCGACCTCGTCGGCGACGGCAACGACTACGTCGGCAAGGGCCTGTCGGGCGGTCGGATCATCATCCGTCCGACCAACGACTTCCGCGGCAAGTCCGAGGAAAACATCATCTGCGGCAACACGGTGATGTACGGCGCGATCGAAGGCGAATCGTTCTTCCGCGGCGTCGCGGGCGAACGCTTCTGCGTGCGCAACTCGGGCGCGACGGCGGTCGTCGAAGGCACGGGCGACCACGGTTGCGAATACATGACGGGCGGCACGGTCGTCGTGCTCGGCGAAACCGGGCGCAACTTCGCGGCCGGCATGTCGGGCGGTCTCGCGTACATCTACGATCCGGAGGGCACGTTCGCGGCGAAGTGCAACAAGTCGATGGTCGCGCTCGAGCCGGTGCTGCAGCAGGCCGAGCAGGAGCGCACGGTTGACCGCGCGCTCTGGCATGCGGGCACGACGGACGAAGCGCTGCTCAAGGGGCTCGTCGAGCGTCATTTCCAGTTCACGGGTTCGCCGCGCGCGAAGTCGCTGCTGGAAAACTGGGACGCGGCGCGCCGCCAGTTCGTGAAGGTGTTCCCGCACGAATACAAGCGCGCGCTGGGCGAGATCGGTGCGAAGAAGGCGGCGAAGGAAGTGCTGGCCGCCTGAGCGACGAACGACATAGCGAATGCCGCGCGCGCCTGACGGCCGCGCGCGGCTCCCCCACCCGATACACCGAACAGAAGAGCACCTTATGGGCAAGGCAACCGGTTTTCTGGAGTTCGAACGCCGCCACGAGGCGTACGAAGCACCGCTCACGCGCGTGAAGCACTACAAGGAATTCGTCGCGGCGCTGACCGACGCGGACGCGAAGGTCCAGGGCGCACGCTGCATGGACTGCGGCATCCCGTTCTGCAACAACGGCTGCCCGGTCAACAACATCATTCCGGACTTCAACGATCTCGTTTACCGCCAGGACTGGCAGCAGGCGATCGAAGTCCTGCATTCGACCAACAACTTCCCCGAGTTCACGGGCCGCATCTGCCCGGCGCCGTGCGAGGCAGCCTGCACGCTCGGGATCAACAACGATCCGGTCGGCATCAAGTCGATCGAGCACGCGATCATCGACAAGGCATGGGCTGAAGGCTGGGTGAAGCCGCTGCCGGCCGAACACAAGACCGGCAAGAAGGTCGCGGTCGTCGGTTCGGGCCCCGCGGGCCTCGCCGCCGCGCAGCAGCTCGCGCGTGCCGGCCACGACGTGACGGTTTTCGAGAAGAACGATCGCGTCGGCGGCCTGCTGCGTTACGGGATCCCCGACTTCAAGCTCGAGAAGTGGCTGATCGATCGCCGCATGCGCCAGATGGAAGCGGAAGGCGTGACGTTCCGCACCAGCGTGTTCATCGGCAAGGATCCGCTGCCCGAGTCGATCGGCAGCCTCGCGAAGGAAACCATTTCGCCGGACACGCTGAAGGAGGAATTCGACGCGGTCGTGATCGCGGGCGGTTCGGAAACGCCGCGCGACCTGCCGGTGCCGGGCCGCGAGCTCGCCGGCGTGCATTTCGCGATGGACTTCCTGCCGCAGCAGAACCGCGTGAACGCGGGCGACAAGCTCGCCGACCAGCTGCTCGCGAAGGGCAAGCACGTGATCGTGATCGGCGGCGGCGATACGGGTTCGGACTGCGTCGGCACGTCGAACCGTCACGGCGCGAAGCAGGTCACGCAGTTCGAGCTGCTGCCGCAGCCGCCGGAAGAGGAAAACAAGCCGCTCGTGTGGCCGTACTGGCCGATCAAGCTGCGCACGTCGTCGTCGCACGAGGAAGGCTGCGAGCGTGACTGGGCGGTTGCGACGAAGCGTCTCGAAGGCAAGAACGGCAAGGTCGAGAAGCTGATCGCGGTGCGCGTCGAGTGGAAGGACGGCAAGATGCAGGAAGTGCCGGGCTCCGAGTTCGAGATGAAGGCCGACCTGGTGCTGCTCGCGATGGGCTTCACGCAGCCGGCAGCCACCGTGCTCGAGGCATTCGGCGTCGCGAAGGATGCACGCGGCAACGCGCGTGCGGCGACCGAAGGCGATCGCTCGTACTACACGTCGGTCGACAAGGTGTTCGCGGCAGGCGACATGCGTCGCGGCCAGTCGCTCGTCGTCTGGGCGATCCGCGAAGGCCGCCAGTGCGCGCGCTCGGTCGACGCGTACCTGATGGGGCATTCGGAACTGCCGCGCTGAGCTGAAGCGCGCGAGCGGGTTTCGCAGACGGCCGGGCGTCCGAAGGGGCGCCCGGTTTTTTAATTGGGCCGAGCGCTGCCGGCAATCAATAAAGCAGCAATTAAATCGACAATTTATAAAAACAAAAATATCAAACGATATATTGAGGTAGAGATTGAATCGGGGTCTATCGCCACCTATAGTGATTTTCGCCTGATTAATTCAGGTGCATGAAAAAGGTCTGGTTTTCATACTTTTTGGAGAAAATCATGGCGTATATATCGATGTCGTTTCAGTTTACGCAAGACCCCACGCGCGTCCTCGGTGTTGCCCAGAACAATACCAACGGCAACGTGATCGGCCCCAATGCCCCGGTACAACTGCGCTACTTCACCGACCCGAATGTGCAGACCCTGTGGGACTACGATCCCACCCACGGTTGCATCATTCTGGATTTCAGCGATTCGAACGGCGGCGGCAAGCTGGCGGTCGACTTCGCAGACGGGAAGGTCGCGCCCGAAACGCCGCTGGTCCTGCGTCCGTTCACGGGGGCGCCGTCGCAGCGCTGGAGCATTTCGATTCGCCCGGGATATATTACGTCCCTCGCCAACACAGGCCTCGTGATCGACGACCATTACGATAGCCTGCAAGCGAACAACCTCGTCTGGGCATTCCCCTACAACGGGACCCACGCACAGCAATGGACGCCGGTTCATGCCTTCCAGGCTGTCGCCGAAAGAGCGCCGCAATCGCTACGAGCATAAGAACGGTTCGGTGTCGCCACGGGGAGGTGGTGCCCGTGGCGGCAACGGGGCGGCCCATTCCGTGCGCGAATGCCGTGACCTCGATAAGTCGGAATCATGGAAAACCGCTTCGGTTCGCCACATTAATTTCTGCTTTGGCATGCTCGCTTTTTGAGAAATTTTCCATGACTAATCGGATGGCATGAAAAGCCGGTTCAATGACGGGTTTTGTTTTCCATCGTGATTTCTATTTGGCGTTCCGCTATTGCGAACGTTTTCCGGTGCGAAAAGGCCGCGAATCGCCCACCGCGCCATTTTCGGACTGGATCGCTACCTGGCGCCGCGCCAACCACTCCGCGTGACGAAGTGCGTGGCTTCGCGGCACACATGAGTCCCACGCATGCATGCGCCGCTCGCTCCCCCCGCTGCGCGTCCCGCATCTTCCCGAAGCGTCGCCTAACCTGATCACATCGGGCGTTGATGTTTCGCGATTTCGAAGCCTTTGGTTTTGTAATAACCATTGAGAGCTGTCTTCGCCGCGTTCGCACGGCCGCCGCGTATGACGACCCCATTTACAACGACTCTGGATGGAGGCATTCGTGCATGGGTTGATCGACGCCGCCAACGGCGTGTTGTGGAATGACGTGCTGATCGCACTGCTGCTCGGCGCCGGCGCGTGGTTGACGTTGCGGTTCCGGATGATCCAGCTGAAGGCGCGGCTCCTCGGCATGAAACGGGGCGGCAGCAAGGGCGAGCAGGGCGGAATCTCGACGTTTCAGGCGTTCGTTCCCGAACTCGCACACGTGCTGCCGGCCGACGTGTGGGGCGAGCACGGCCCGCTGCCGCAGCGGGCGGCGTCGGTCGAAGCGTTGGCCGAGGTGCGCGTGGCGGTGCGCGAGTCATGAACGGCGACCGGCTTCGTGCGTTCGTCGCGCTGATGCCCGATACGGCGTCGCGCGACGCGCTGCACGCGCTGCCGGTCACCCGCGGCGCGCGGCGCACGCTGCCCGCGCAACTGCACGTGACGCTCGCGTTCATCGGCGCGATCGAACGCGCGCGTTGCGACGCGCTGGCCGCACGCCTGCCGGCGCTCGCGGCCGCGCATGCATTGCCGTTGCAGCCGGTCGAGCGGATTGCATGGTGGCCGAGCCTGCCGCGCGCGAGGCTGATCGTCGCGGAACTCGCGCCCGATCCCGCCTGTGCGGCGCTGAATGCCGAGTTGTCCTCGCTGCTGCGCGAGCTGGGCGTGCCGGCCGACCGCCGGCCGTTCCGGCCGCACGTCACGCTCGCGCGGCTGCCGCGCGACGCGGACGGGCAGCCTGCGCACGGCGGCGCGACTGGGCGGCCGGTTGCGCTGCGTTTCGTCGCGCTGACGCTATTTGAAAGCCGGTTGTCGCACGACGGCGTGTCGCATGTGCCGATCGTGTCGGTGCCGATCGTGCCGGCGTAGCGGGAAGACGGGGGGCGGGGGAGCGGGAAGACGGGAAGACGGGGAGGCGGGGAGGCGGGGCGGCGGGGGGCGGGAAGGCGCGAAGGCAGGAAGGACGCGGAAGAGAAGGCCGGCGCGGCATGCGCCGGCCTTCTGTTGAGCGGTTACGCGGCGACCTTGTCGCTGTCGTTCACGCGTTCGACGTTGATCGTGCCGACGTGGAACGCGGCCAGCGACTCGCGGTGCGCGATGCTGACGATCGCGGCCTTCGGCAGCCGTTCGGCGAACAGATGATAGAGCCGCGCTTCGTTGTCGGCGTCGAGCGCGCTCGTCGCTTCGTCGAGGAACAGGAAGTCCGGCTTGTGCAGCAGCACGCGCGCGCCGGCGAGACGCTGCTGTTCGCCCGGCGAAAGCACGCGCGTCCAGTGGCCGGTCTCGCCGAGGCGCTCGACGTAGTCTTCGAGGCGGCACGCGCGCAGCGCGTCGCGGCACGCGTCGTCGGTGAACGTGTCGGGCGCGGCCGGATACGTGAGCGCTGCTTTCAGCGTGCCGATCGGCAGGTAACTCGTCTGCGGCACGAACATCATCCGCGCGCCGACCGGCGCGTCGATCGCGCCGTCGCCGAATGGCCAGAGGCCCGCGAGCGCGCGCATGAACGTGCTCTTGCCGGAACCCGACTTGCCGATCACGAGCCAGCGCGAGCCGGGTTCGATCGTCACGTTGCCGATGTTCGCGAGCGCGTTGCCGTTCGGCAGCGCGAGCTTCAGCGACGACGTCGACAGCTTCGCGGCATCGACGTAGTGCAGGTTGATGCCGCCGTGCTCGGTCGCGGGCGACAGGCTTTCCTTCAGATGCGACGTGCCCATCACGCGCTTGAATTCACGCAGACGGTTGACGGTGGCGCGCCATTCGACGAGGGTCGAGTAACTGTTGATGAACCACGAGAACGAATCGCTGACGGTGCCGAACGCGGACGAGATCTGCATCAGCACGCCGAACGAGAACGCGCCGGCGAAATAGCGCGGCGCCGCGACGACGAGCGGGAAGATGATCGCGATCTGCCCGTAGAAGCTCAGCACGAACGTGAGGCGCTTCGTGTACTTCATCACGCGCCACCAGTTGTCGCGAATGCGCGTGAACAGGCTCTGCGCGTTGGCGGTCTCGGTTTTCTCGCCGTCGTAGAACGCGATCTGCTCGGCGTTCTCGCGCACGCGGATCAGCCCGAAGCGGAAGTCGGCCTCGACGCGCTGCTGCTGGTAGTTGATCGACACGAGCGGGTGACCGACCTTCTGGATGATCAGCGAGCCGACCACCGCGTACAGCGCGGCCGCCCACACCATGTAGCCGGGGATCGTGATCGGCGTCGCGCCGAGCGAGAGCGTCAGCGCGCCGGCAAGCGACCACAGGATCGTGATGAACGACACGAGCGTGACGACCGTCGACAGCAGGTCGAGCGACAGCGCGAGCGTCGTCGTCGCGAACGACTGGAGGTCGTCGGTGATCCGCTGGTCGGGGTTGTCGGCGAGGCGGTCGCGTTCGATCCGGTAGAACGCGCGATCGCCGAGCCACTGGCCGAGAAACCGGTCGGTGAGCCACTGGCGCCAGCGGAACCCGAGCATCTGGCGCAGGTAGCGCCCGTACACCGCGAGGATGATGAAGCCGAACGCGAGCGCGGAGAACTGCATCAGCAGGTTCGGGAAGTCGTGGACGTCCTTCGACTGCAGCGCGTTGTAGAACTGCGCGTTCCACTTGTTCAGCTTGACGTTGATCCAGACCACGCAGAGGTTGATCGCGATGATCGTGACCAGCAGCCCCCACGCGACTTTCCATTCGGACGACACCCAGTAGGGCTTGATGAGGCTCCATGCGGATACCGGGCGCTCGTCCTGCGGCGCGTCGGAGGCGGAGCGGACGGGATCGATCGATTGGGTCATGTGCTTCCTGATGAGTAGCCGGCGCGCGGGCCGGGCGGAGCCGGACGCGCGCCGCGATACGGCATGCCGGGACGAGGTGCCGACTGACGGCGGGCGTCCGGATGGTGGCCCGCGCGTCTTAAACGGCACTTAAGGCCGGCGGTGACGCGGCAACCGGCCGCTCGCGCGGCCGGCCTGCGGGCATTGTGCCAGAGCGGCGCGGCGCGACGGCGAATTTGCCGCAAGGGGACAGTTTGCGGCGCTTTCCGCTTTTATGGTCTAATGGCCGACGACGAAACAGGGGTGCTTCGAGCGCGGCCGACGGACAGTTCCGGGCAACGCGGCGAGGCTGAGAAAGACCCTTCGCACCCGATCCGGGTAATACCGGCGAGGGAAGTTTCTGATCCCGCCGGGCCGCGCTGGCTGCCATCCCACATGGTCAGCGCCCGAGTCCCGCCCGGCCGGCCTTTGCTGCCGGTTTCGTCCTTTTGGGTACGCGCGTCGCGCGTTACGGAAGGAATGATGACCGCTCAATCTTCAGTCTTTTGCGCTGTTCCCGATCCGCTGTCGCGTGCGTCTGCACGGGACGGTGTGCGCGCGTCGACATCCGTCGCATGCGCCCGCCTGGTTCGCGGGGAGGGGGCGCGATGAACCTCCATGCTTCCCGGCCGGATTTCGCGGTACTCGGCGGCGGCCTCGTCGGCCGCCTGATCGCGTGGCGGCTCGCGGGCGACGGGCATCGCGTCGCACTGTACGAACGCGGCGGCCCGGACGGCGAGCAGTCGGCCGCGTGGGTCGCGGCCGCGATGCTCGCGCCGCTCGCCGAGGCGGCGAGTGCCGAGCTGCTGATCACCGAGCTCGGCGCCGCATCGCTCGCGCGCTGGCCGCAATGGCTCGCGGAACTGCCCGAACCGGTCTTCTTCCAGCAGCACGGCACGCTCGTCGTCTGGCATCACGCGGATCGTGCCGAGGCGCCGCTGTTCGAGCGGCGCGTGCGCGCGAACGCGCCGGCCGAGCTGTTCGACGGCGGCTTCGTCGCGCTGGCCGGTGCGCAGGTCGATGCGGCCGAGCCCGCGCTCGCGGGGCGCTTCGCGCGCGGCCTGATGCTGCCGCGCGAAGGGCAACTCGACAACCGGCAGGCGTTGCGCGCGCTCGCGGCGGGCCTCTCGCAACGCGGCGTCGAGCTGCACTGGCACGCGACGATCGACGACGCGAACCGGCCCGACGCGCATTTCACGATCGATTGCCGCGGGCTCGGCGCGAAATCCGCGCTGCCCGCGCTGCGCGGCATCCGCGGCGAGGTCGCGCGCGTGCATGCGCCCGGCATCGGGCTCACGCGGCCCGTGCGGCTGCTGCATCCGCGCTATCCGCTGTACATCGCGCCGAAACAGGACGACCTGTACGTGATCGGCGCAACCGAGGTGGAGGGCGAGGACATGTCGCCCGTCAGCGTGCGCTCGGCGCTCGAACTGCTGAGCGCGGCGTTCTCCGTGCACCCGGCATTCGGCGAGGCGCGCATCCTCGAACTCAATGCGCAGTGCCGCCCGACGCTGCCCGACCATCGCCCGACGGTGATCTGGGACGGCGCGACGACGCTTGCCGTCAACGGCCTGTACCGGCACGGCTTCATGATCGCGCCGGAAGTCGCGCATGCGGCGGTCGCGTTCGCGCAAGCCGCGCTCGGCGGCAGGTTCGCCGATGCCGACGCGTTCGCCGCGTGGCGCGATGCCGCGCGCTGGCCGACGCTCCTTCATCACCGCGACGACGCGCGCCAGCCGGCCTGACGCGCGCCGCCGACCGAATTCGATCAAGCCTCATGGATATCCAGATCAACCAACAGACGCTGACGCTGCCCGACGGCGCGACGGTGGCCGACGCGCTCGCCGCGTACGGCGCGCGTCCGCCGTACGCGGTCGCGCTGAACGGCAATTTCGTCGCGCGCACGCAGCATGCGGCGCGCGCGCTCGCGACGGGCGACAAGCTCGACGTGGTGCACCCCGTCGCGGGCGGCTGAGCGCCGCCGGTTCGCCCCCGCTCTTCCAGGAAAACGACATGACGTCCCTCACTTCCGCCGACGCGCTGACGCTGTACGGCGTAACCTTCGCAAGCCGCGTGCTGCTCGGCACGTCGCGCTATCCGTCGCTGCAGTCGCTGTCCGACTCGATCGCCGCGTCGCGCCCCGGGATGGTGACGGTCGCGCTGCGCCGCCAGATGACCGGCGGCACCGCCGAGGCCGGCTTTTTCGACCTGCTCAAGCGTCACGCGGTGCCGCTGCTGCCGAACACGGCCGGCTGCCAGACCGTCGCCGAGGCGGTGACGACCGCGCACATGGCGCGCGAGGTGTTCGACACCGACTGGATCAAGCTCGAGCTGATCGGCGACGACTACACGCTGCAGCCCGACCCGGTCGGGCTGATCGAGGCGGCCGCGCAGCTGGTCAAGGACGGCTTCAAGGTGCTGCCTTACTGCACCGAGGATCTCGTGATCGGCCGGCGCCTGCTCGACGTCGGTTGCGAGGCGCTGATGCCGTGGGGCGCGCCGATCGGCACCGGGAAGGGCGTCGTGAACCCGTACGGGTTGCGCGTGCTGCGCGAGCGGCTGCCGGACGTGCCGCTGATCGTCGACGCGGGGCTCGGGGTGCCGTCGCATGCATGCCAGGTGATGGAGTGGGGTTTCGACGGCGTGCTGCTGAACACGGCCGTGTCGCAGGCCACCCATCCGGAGATCATGGCGCGCGCGTTCGCACAGGGCGTCGAGGCCGGCCGTGCGGCCTACCTCGCCGGGCCGATGGATGCGCGCGAGACCGCGCATGCGAGCACGCCGGTCGTCGGGATGCCGTTCTGGCACCAGGACGGGGGCGGCGCATGAGCGCGCGCTTTGCCGATGCCTTCTGGCCGCCGGCCGACGAGCTGGCCGAAGCGGCCGAGCGGATTCGCGCGCGCCTCGGCGACTGGCCGGCCGGCACGACGCCGTGGCGGCTCTGCGTCGCGGCGCCCGACGTGCCGGCCGACGGCGACGTGCTGATCGTGTCGGCCGGCGACCGTGCCGCGCAGGCGCGCGCGTCGGCCGCATCGCGCCCCGCATCGCCGGATGCGGTCGCGATCGAATTCGACGAGCGCGGCGCCGTGCTGCATGCCGCGGGCGTGCGCCACGCGCTGGAAGCCGCGCATCCGCTCGTCGACGACTGGATCGCGGCGCTCGCCGCGTTCCTCGACTGCGGTTTCGCGCCGATCGACGCGCTGGTGCTCGCGCTGGCCTGGCGCGACGGCGACGAAACCCGCGATGCCGATGCGTGGCCGGTCGACGCCGCACGGTTTCCGCGTGTCGCCGGCCTGGCCGCCGCACCGGAGCCGGCATTCCCGCCGTGCCCCGCGCAACTGGGCCTGTATCCGGTTGTCCCGGATGCCGAATGGGTCGAACGCGTGCTGGATTGCGGCGCGCGGACCGTGCAGCTGCGCGTGAAAGGCGCGGAGCCGGACGCATTGCGCCGGGAAATCGCGCGCGCGGTCGCGGCAGGGCGCCGCTATCCCGATGCGCGCGTGTTCATCAACGATCACTGGCAGATCGCAGTAGAAGAGGGTGCGTACGGCGTACATCTGGGCCAGGAGGATCTGGAAACGGCCGATCTGGCCGCGATCGCGCGCGCCGGCCTGCGGCTCGGGCTGTCGAGCCACGGTTATTACGAGATGTTGCGGGCCTTGCACGAGCGCCCGAGCTATCTGGCGCTCGGTCCCGTCTACGCGACCGCGACCAAGGCAGTCGCGGCGCCGCCGCAGGGCCTGGCGAGGATTGCCCGCTATGCGCGCTTCGCGGGGGCGCGGGCGCCGCTCGTCGCGATCGGCGGCGTGGGGCTCGACGCGTTGCCGGACGTGCTGGCGACGGGCGTCGGCAGCGTCGCGGTGGTCAGCGCGATCACGGGCGCCAACGATTATCGGGCGGCGATTGTTGCATTGCAGCAATGCTTTGCCCGACAATTTGACATTCATTGACCGCAGGGCCCGGAACGGCGTCACGACATCATTCCAATGCAGGCCCTATAATTCGGCGTTCTGCGTAAAAGGACTGTCAGCTCCGTGAGCCCCACTCCTACCGAGACCCTGCTGGAACTTCGCGACGTCGACTTTGGCTACGGCGACCGCCTCGTCCTGTCGAACCTGAACATGCGCTTCGGGCGCGGCCAGGTCGTCGCCGTCATGGGCGGGTCGGGTTGCGGCAAGACGACCGTGCTGCGCCTGATCGGCGGGCTGGTGCGCGCACGCCGCGGCCAGGTGCTGTTCGACGGCGCCGACGTCGGCGCGCAGACGCGCGACGGCCTGTACGCGCTGCGCCGCAAGATGGGCATGCTGTTCCAGTTCGGCGCGCTGTTTACCGACATGTCCGTGTTCGAGAACGTCGCGTTCGCGCTGCGCGAACACACCGACCTGCCCGACGACCTGATCCGCGATCTGGTGCTGATGAAGCTCAACGCGGTCGGCCTGCGCGGCGCGCGCGACCTGATGCCGTCCGAGGTGTCGGGCGGGATGGCGCGCCGGATCGCACTCGCGCGCGCGATCGCGCTCGACCCGCAGCTCATCATGTACGACGAACCGTTCGCCGGCCTCGATCCGATCTCGCTCGGCATCACCGCGAACCTGATCCGCACGCTGAACGAGGCGCTCGGCGCGACGTCGATCCTCGTCACGCACGACGTGCCGGAATCGTTCGCGATCGCCGACTACGTGTATTTTCTGGCCAACGGCGGCGTGCTCGCGCAGGGTACGCCCGACGACCTGCGCGCATCGACCGACCCGAGCGTGCGCCAGTTCATCGACGGCGCGCCGGACGGCCCGTTCAAATTTCATTACACGAGCCCGCCGCTGGCAGCGGATTTCGGGCTCGGCGGAGGGCGCGCATGATCAGCGCGATCGGACGTTACGTCATCGGCGGCCTCGTGCGCGCGGGCTACGGCACGCGGCTGTTCGTGCGCCTCGTGCTGGAGTTCTTCCCGCTGTTGCGCCGGCCGCGGCTGGTCACGAAGCAGATCCACTTCCTCGGCAACTATTCGTTCGTGATCATTGCCGTGTCGGGCCTGTTCGTCGGCTTCGTGCTCGGCCTGCAGGGCTACTACACGCTGAATCGCTACGGGTCCGAGCAGGCGCTCGGCCTGCTGGTCGCGCTGTCGCTCGTGCGCGAGCTCGGCCCGGTCGTGACCGCGCTGCTGTTCGCGGGCCGCGCGGGCACGTCGCTGACGGCCGAGATCGGCCTGATGAAGGCCGGCGAGCAGCTCACCGCGCTCGAGATGATGGCCGTCGACCCGGTCAAGACGGTGATCGCGCCGCGCCTGTGGGCCGGCATCATCGCAATGCCGCTGCTCGCCGCGATCTTCAACGCGGTCGGCGTGCTCGGCGGTTATTTCGTCGGGGTCGTGCTGATCGGCGTCGATCCGGGCGCGTTCTGGTCGCAGATGCAGGGCGGGGTCCAGGTATGGGCCGACGTCGGCAACGGCGTGATCAAGAGCATCGTGTTCGGGTTCGCCGTGACCTTCATTGCGCTGTTTCAAGGGTATGAAGCGAAGCCCACGCCCGAGGGCGTGTCGCGCGCGACGACCAAGACGGTCGTGTTCGCGTCGCTCGCCGTACTCGGCCTCGATTTCCTGCTGACCGCGCTGATGTTCAGCTAAGCCTCAGCCAAGCCAAATTTTGGGATGACGATGAAAAAGACTGCTCTCGACTTCTGGGTCGGCCTGTTCGTGGTGGTGGGCTTCCTTGCGGTGCTGTTCCTGGCGCTCAAGGTCGGCAACATGAGCTCGCTGTCGTTTCAGCCGACCTACTCGGTGCGGATGAAATTCGACAACATCGGCGGGCTGAAGCCGCGCGCGGCCGTGAAAAGCGCGGGTGTCGTGGTCGGCCGCGTGAAGGCGATCGGCTTTGATCCCAACACCTACCAGGCGCTGGTGACGATCGATATCGACGGCCAGTATCCGTTCCCGAAGGATTCGTCGGCGAAGATCCTGACGTCGGGCCTCCTCGGCGAGCAGTACATCGGCCTCGATCCGGGCGGCGACACCGAAATGCTGAAGGCGGGCGATACGATCACGATGACGCAGTCGGCGATCGTGCTCGAGAACCTGATCGGCCAGTTCCTGTACAGCAAGGCAGCCGACGCGGGTGGCGCGAAGCCGGCATCCGGCGCCGCGGCTGCACCGGCGGCGCCCGCACCGGTCGCGGTGCCGGCCTCCGCGGTGTCCGGTTCGGCCGCCCAATAAACCACACGAGAGAAAGACAAGAGGGTAATGACCATGCAGACGATCCGCATCAGGCACGCCGCGCTCGCGGTGGCGGCAGTCGCCGCGTTAAGCGGTTGCGCGACCGTGCAGACGCCGACCAAGGGCGATCCGCTCGAAGGCTTCAACCGGTCGATGTACAAGTTCAACGACACGGTCGACACGTACGCGCTGAA
Organism: Burkholderia sp. SCN-KJ; assembly: GCF_024656005.1. NCBI lineage: Bacteria > Pseudomonadati > Pseudomonadota > Betaproteobacteria > Burkholderiales > Burkholderiaceae > Burkholderia > Burkholderia sp. SCN-KJ. The sequence goes on along the minus strand of NZ_JANKOG010000030.1, from coordinate 24,233 downwards.
ACCGGTCGCGAAGGGCTACCAGTACGTGGTGCCGCAGCCGGTGCGCGACAGCGTGACGAACTTCTTCTCGAACATCGGCGACGTCTACATCGCGGCGAACAACATCGTGCAACTGCGGATCGCGGACGGCGTCGGCGACATCATGCGCGTCGTGATCAACACGGTGTTCGGCGTCGGTGGCCTGTTCGACGTCGCGACGATCGCGAAACTGCCGAAGCACACGGCCGACTTCGGGATCACGATGGGCCGCTACGGCATGCCGTCGGGTCCGTATCTCGTGCTGCCGCTGCTCGGCCCGAGCACGCTGCGCGACACGGCCGGCCTCGGCGTCGACTACGTCGGCAACCCGCTCACCTACGTGAAGCCGGACGGCCTGAGCTGGGGCCTGTTCGGCGTGAACCTCGTCAACACGCGTGCGAACCTGCTCGGCGCGGGCGACGTGCTGGATGCCGCGGCGCTCGACAAGTATTCGTTCGTGCGCAACGCGTACCTGCAACGCCGCCAGATGCTGATCGACAACGCGCGCGGCGAGGCCTCGACGACCTCGAGCAACGATGCGCTGCCGAAGTACGACCTGCCGGACGACGGCGCCGCACCGGCGGCGGCCGGTGCGGCCGGGACGGCGGGCGCCGCGGCAGTCGGCGGCGCGACGGCGCCGGCCGGCGCATCGGGCGCGGCCGTTGCCGCACCGGCGTCGGGCGCCGCCCAGGCGCCGAACCCGGCGAGCGCGACGACCGTGCCGCCGATGCAGGTGGCGCCGCCGTCGCCGGGCGGATTCCGCTTCCCGAGCATCCGGCTGCACTGACGCGCTTACATTCGTTACAGCCGGAAACGATTCAGTCGGTAGCGCACGCGAACCTTCGCGTAAGCTACCGGCTCCAACCTTCGCATCGACTCTTCATGCAGGTCTCCATGATGAAAAAACTGTTCCTGATTCCCGTTTTCGCGGCGCTGTTCTCGTTCGGCAGCGCAGCCCACGCGCAAGTCGACCAGTCGAACCCGCAGGCGCTGATCAAGACGGCGACGCAGCAGGTGCTCGACGAGGTCAAGCAGCAGACGATCAAGCAGGGCGACACCAATCGCATCATTACGATCGTCAACAAGGACATCCTGCCGTACACCGATTTCCGCCGCACCACGCAGCTCGCGATGGGCCGCAACTGGCGCACGGCGTCGGCCGAGCAGCAGCAACAGGTTCAGGAGCAGTTCAAGCTGCTGCTGATCCGCACGTATTCGGGCGCGCTTGCGCAACTGAAGCCGGACCAGCAGATCCAGTACCCGCCGTTCCGTGCCGATCCGGCCGACACCGACGTCGTCGTGAAGACGGTCGCGATGAACAACGGCCAGCCGGTCCAGATCGACTACCGCCTGTACAAGACGGCCAACGGCTGGAAGGTGTATGACCTGAACGTGCTGGGCGCATGGCTGATCCAGACGTACCAGCAGCAGTTCAACGAGAAGATCCAGCAAAGCGGCGTGGACGGCCTGATCAAGTTCCTGACGCAGCGCAACCAGGAACTTGCCGCCGGCAAGCAGGCGTCGTGAGCGGCTTCGCGGCCGGCTCCTCGCTGACCGTCGCGAGCGCGAAGTCCGCGCTCGCGGACGGTCTCGCGCGCATCGACGCGGGCGAAACCGCCGTCGATTGCGCGGCGCTGACGCAGTTCGACTCGTCCGCGCTCGCCGTGCTGCTCGCATGGCAACGTGCCGCCAAAGCGCGCGGCGCGACCCTCGACATCCTCAATCTCCCCTCGAAGCTCGCCAGCCTCGCGCGCGCCTACGGCGTCGACGCGCTCATCGACGGCACCGGGCGACATTGACCCTGTCCGACCGAAGCCTGCCGCGCCAGCCGGCGCGCGCACGCTTCAGGCCGCGCGCCTTAGGCGCCGGCTCCGCCAGCCGGTTTGCCCTATAATCAAGCGTTTTGCGGGGCAGCCAATCGGCGTCCGGCCCCCATTTTCTTTCGCAGCAAGCACAGAATAGGCGTCGCGGCCCCTGCGCCGCGCACAGTCATGTCAGCCATAGAAATCCGTCACGTCAAGAAGCGCTACAAATCGCTTCAGGCGCTCAAGGGCGTCAGCCTGTCGGTCGAGGAGGGCGAGTTTTTCGGTCTGCTCGGCCCGAACGGCGCAGGCAAGACCACGCTCATCAGTATCCTCGCCGGGCTCGCCCGGGCCGATGAAGGCAGTATCTCGGTGCGCGGCCACGACGTCGTCAAGGACTTCCGCGGTGCGCGCCGCGCGCTCGGCGTCGTGCCGCAGGAACTCGTGTTCGACCCGTTCTTCACCGTCCGCGAGACGCTGCGGATCCAGTCCGGCTATTTCGGGCTGCGCCGCAACGACGACTGGATCGACGAAGTGATGGCCAATCTCGACCTCACCGAGAAGGCCGACGCGAACATGCGCGCGCTGTCGGGCGGCATGAAGCGCCGCGTGCTGGTCGCGCAGGCGCTCGTGCACCGGCCGCCCGTGATCGTGCTCGACGAGCCGACGGCCGGCGTCGACGTCGAGCTGCGCCAGACGCTGTGGAAATTCATCTCGCGGCTGAACCGCGAGGGCCACACGATCGTCCTGACCACGCATTACCTCGAGGAAGCCGAGTCGCTGTGCGACCGCATCGCGATGCTGCGTCGCGGGGAAGTCGTCGCGCTCGACCGCACCGACGCGCTGCTGCGCCGCTTCGCGGGCTTGCAGCTGTACCTGCGGCTGGCAACGGGCGCGCTGCCCGCCGAGCTGCGCGGGCTGGAGACCGATCCGGCCGCACGCGCGCCGGGCGAGCATCTGCTGCGTCTCGCGAGCTACGACGATGTCGAGCGGATTCTCGCGCAGTGTCGCGCGGCGGGCTGCACGTTCGACGAGATCGAGGTCCGCAAGGCCGACCTCGAGGATGTGTTCGTCCAGGTGATGAACGGGGCAGAAGTCGTCGAGGGATTGGCATGAGCGGTTTTCAAACGCTGTTCTACAAGGAACTCCTGCGTTTCTGGAAGGTATCGTTCCAGACGGTTTGCGCGCCGATCGTGACGGCGCTGCTGTACCTGACGATCTTCGGCCATGCGCTGTCGGGCCGTGTCGAGGTGTATCCGGGCGTCGAGTACGTGAGCTTCCTGGTCCCCGGCCTCGTGATGATGAGCGTGCTGCAGAACGCATTCGCGAACAGCTCGTCGTCGCTGATCCAGTCGAAGATCACCGGCAACCTCGTGTTCGTGCTGCTGCCGCCGCTGTCCTACCGGGACATGTTCGGCGCGTACGTGCTCGCGTCCGTCGTGCGCGGGCTCGCGGTCGGCGCGGGCGTGTTCGTCGTGACGATCTGGTTTGTCCCGATGCATTTCGCGGCGCCGTTGTTCATCATCGCGTTCGCGCTGCTCGGCTCGGCGATCCTCGGCACGCTCGGGCTGATCGCCGGGATCTGGGCCGAGAAGTTCGACCAGCTCGCCGCGTTCCAGAACTTCCTGATCATGCCGCTGACGTTCCTGTCCGGCGTGTTCTATTCGACGCACTCGCTGCCGCCCGTGTGGCGCGAGATCTCGCGTCTCAACCCGTTTTTCTACATGATCGACGGCTTCCGTTTCGGGTTCTTCGGCGCGTCCGACATCAACCCGCTCGCGAGCCTCGCGATCGTCACCGGTTTCTTCGTGCTGCTCGCGATGTTCGCGATGCGGCTGCTCGCGACCGGCTACAAACTGCGTCATTGATATCGACGGCGGCGGCCGCCACGGGCGGCGCGCGCCGACAGGAGCCCCTCATGTTGCCGACTCCCGAACAGGTCAAGCAATACATCGCCGGCGGTCTCGCCTGCACTCATCTGGAAGTCGAAGGCGACGGCCAGCATTTCTTCGCGACGATCGTGTCGGCGGCCTTCGAAGGCAAGCGGCCGATCCAGCGGCACCAGCTCGTCTATGCGGCGCTCGGCGATCGCATGAAGCAGGAAATCCACGCGCTCAGCATGAAGACGCTGACGCCCGCCGAATGGCAGAACGCATAAACCGGAACCACTGAGTGCAAGTCACCGTCAACGAGCGCGACGCCGTCCAGAGCGTCGCCACGGCACACCCGGCCGCCAACGGGGAATCGCAGGGACATGGGATGGACAAGCTGGTGATCGAAGGCGGTCGTCGGCTGTCGGGCGAGATCGTCGTGTCGGGCGCGAAGAACGCCGCGCTGCCGATCCTGTGCGCGGGGCTGCTCAGCGCCGAGCCGGTCGAACTCGACAACGTGCCGAACCTGAAGGACGTGCGCACCACGCTGAAGGTGCTGAACCAGATGGGCGTGAAGAGCGCAACGGACGGCTGCCGCGTGCAGCTCGACGCATCGCGCGTCGACAACCTCGTCGCGCCGTACGAGCTCGTCAAGACGATGCGCGCGTCGATCCTCGTGCTCGGGCCGCTGCTCGCGCGCTTCGGCGAGGCCAAGGTGTCGCTGCCGGGCGGCTGCGCGATCGGCGCGCGGCCGGTCGACCAGCACATCAAGGGCCTGCAGGCGATGGGCGCCGAGATCAGCATCGAGCACGGCTTCATCGAGGCACGCGCGAAGCGCCTGAAGGGCGCGCGCATCGTGACCGACATGATCACGGTGACGGGGACGGAAAACCTGCTGATGGCCGCGACGCTGGCCGACGGCGAGACGGTGATCGAGAACGCGGCGCGCGAGCCGGAAGTGAGCGATCTCGCACACTTGCTGGTCGCGATGGGCGCGAAAATCGACGGCATCGGCACCGACCGCCTCGTGATCCAGGGCGTCGAGCGGCTGCATGGTGCACGCCATTCGGTGATTCCCGACCGCATCGAGGCCGGCACGTTCCTGTGCGCGGTCGCGGCGGCGGGCGGCGACGTGATGCTGACGGGCGTGCGCCCGCACATCCTCGACGCGGTGATCGACAAGCTGCGCGAGGCCGGCGTGTCGATCGAGGAAGGCGACAGCTGGCTGCGCGTGAAGATGGACCGCCGCCCGCAGGCGGTGACGATCCGCACGTCGGAATACCCGGCGTTCCCGACCGACATGCAGGCGCAGTTCATGGCCCTCAATTCGGTCGCGACGGGCACCGCGCAGGTCGTCGAGACCATCTTCGAGAACCGCTTCATGCACGTGCAGGAGCTGAACCGGCTCGGCGCGAACATCACGATCGACGGCAACACGGCGCTCGTGACGGGCGTCGACAAGCTGTCCGGCGCGAACGTGATGGCGACCGACCTGCGCGCGTCGGCGAGCCTCGTGATCGCCGGGCTGCGCGCCGAAGGCGAAACGCTCGTCGACCGCATCTATCACCTGGACCGCGGCTACGACCGCATGGAAACCAAACTGACCGCCGTCGGCGCGAACGTGCGCCGCCTCTCCGGGAGCCAAGCATGACCGCGCCGCTGACCCTCGCCCTGTCGAAGGGCCGGATTTTCGAGGAAACCCTGCCGCTGCTGGCGGCCGCCGGCGTGCAGGTGGCCGAGGATCCGGAAACGTCGCGCAAGCTGATCCTGCCGACGACCGATCCGAACCTGCGCGTGATCATCGTGCGCGCGAGCGACGTGCCGACCTATGTCGAATACGGCGCGGCCGACTTCGGCGTGGCCGGCAAGGACGTGCTGGTCGAGCACGGCGGCTCGGGCCTCTACCAGCCGATCGATCTGAACATTGCACGCTGCCGGATGTCGGTGGCCGTGCCGGCCGGTTTCGACTACGCGAACGCGGTGCGCCAGGGCGCGCGCCTGCGGGTCGCGACCAAGTACGTCGAAACGGCACGCGAACACTTCGCCGCGAAGGGCGTGCACGTCGACCTGATCAAGCTGTACGGCTCGATGGAGCTGGCGCCGCTGGTCGGGCTGGCCGACGCGATCGTCGACCTCGTCAGCTCGGGCGGCACGCTGAAGGCGAACAATCTGGTCGAGGTCGAGGAGATCATGGCGATCTCGTCGCGCCTCGTCGTGAACCAGGCTGCGCTGAAGTTGAAGCGCGCGGCGCTCAAGCCGATTCTCGACGCGTTCGAACGCGCGTCGCAGAATGGCAATTGAGCGCATCACCGTAACGGAACTTCCATGGCCATCACCATCCGCAAACTCGATTCGACCAGCGACGGCTTCGACGCCGCGCTGCGTGCGGTGCTCGCGTTCGAGGCGAGCGAGGACGAAGCGATCGAGCAGTCGGTCGCGCAGATTCTCGCCGACGTGAAGTCGCGCGGCGACGCCGCGGTGCTCGAGTACACGAACCGCTTCGACCGGCTGGACGCCAGCAGCGTCGCCGCGCTCGAGCTGCCGCAGGACGCGCTGCAGACGGCGCTCGACGGCCTCGCGCCGAAGGCGCGCGCGGCGCTGGAAGCCGCCGCCGCCCGCGTGCGGGCGTACCACGAGAAACAGAAGATCGAGTGCGGCACCCATAGCTGGCAGTACACGGAAAGCGACGGCACGGTGCTCGGCCAGAAGGTCACGCCGCTCGACCGCGTCGGCCTGTACGTGCCGGGCGGCAAGGCCGCCTATCCGTCGTCGGTGCTGATGAACGCGATTCCCGCGCGGGTCGCGGGCGTCGGCGAGATCGTGATGGTCGTGCCGACCCCGGACGGCGTGAAGAACGACCTCGTGCTCGCCGCGGCGCTGCTCGGCGGCGTCGATCGCGTGTTCACGATCGGCGGCGCGCAGGCGGTCGGCGCGCTCGCGTACGGCACGGCCACGGTGCCGGCGGTCGACAAGATCTGCGGGCCGGGCAATGCGTACGTCGCGTCGGCCAAGCGCCGCGTGTTCGGCACGGTCGGCATCGACATGATCGCCGGCCCGTCGGAAATCCTCGTGCTGTGCGACGGCACGACCGATCCGAGCTGGGTCGCGATGGACCTGTTCTCGCAGGCCGAACACGACGAACTCGCGCAGTCGATCCTGCTGTGCCCGGACGCCGCGTTCCTCGAGCGCGTCGAGAAGGCGATCGACGAGCTGCTGCCGACGATGCCGCGCCAGGACGTGATCCGCGCGTCGCTCGAAGGCCGCGGCGCGCTGATCAAGGTGCGCGACATGGCCGAAGCGTGCCGGATCGCGAACGACATCGCGCCGGAGCACCTCGAGATTTCCGCGCTGGAGCCGCAGCAATGGGGCCAGCAGATCCGCCACGCCGGCGCGATCTTCCTCGGCCGCTACACGAGCGAAAGCCTCGGCGACTACTGCGCCGGCCCAAACCACGTGCTGCCGACCTCGCGCACCGCGCGCTTCTCGTCGCCGCTCGGCGTGTACGACTTCATCAAGCGCTCGAGCCTGATCGAAGTCAGCGCCGAAGGTGCGCAGACGCTGGGCGAGATTGCTTCCGAACTCGCATACGGCGAAGGGCTGCAGGCGCACGCGCGCAGCGCCGAGCTCCGGATGAAGGGGTGACCCGCGCGCCGGAGCCGATGCCGACGCATCGACGCCGGACGACGAGGAGACCAAGCGCAGGGCGGCAGCCGCCGCCCTGCCGACCAATTTGACGCCGGCGCGACGCACGCCGGCTTGAGACCATGACGACGCCACAAGACATCATCCGCCGCGACGTGCTCGCAATGACGAGCTACCCGGTGCCCGACGCGAGCGGGTTCGTGAAGCTGGATGCGATGGAGAATCCGTATTCGCTGCCGGCGCCGCTCGCGGCGGCGCTCGGCGAGCGCCTCGCGCAGGTCGCGCTGAACCGCTACCCGGCGCCGCGCCCGGGCGCGTTGCTCGACAAGCTGCGCCGCACGATGGGCGTGCCGGCCGCGTGCGACGTGCTGCTCGGCAACGGTTCGGACGAAATCATCAGCATGATGTCGGTGGCCTGCGCGAAGCCGGGCGCGAAGGTGCTCGCGCCGGTGCCGGGCTTCGTGATGTACGAGCTGTCCGCGAAGTTCGCGCAGCTCGAATTCGTCGGCGTGCCGCTCAAGGCCGACCTGACGCTCGACGCCGACGCGATGATCGCGGCGATCGCCGAGCACCGGCCCGCGATCGTCTATCTCGCGTACCCGAACAACCCGACCGGCACGCTGTACGACGAAGCCGACGTCGAGCGGATCATCGCGGCCGCGCGGCACAGCCTGATCGTGATCGACGAGGCGTACCAGCCGTTCGCGGAGCGCTCGTGGCTGCCGCGCGCCGCCGAGTTCGACAACGTCGTCGTGATGCGCACGGTGTCGAAGCTCGGCCTCGCGGGAATCCGCCTCGGCTATCTCGCCGGGCTGCCGACGTGGCTGACCGAGTTCGACAAGGTGCGCCCGCCGTACAACATCAACGTGCTGACCCAGGCGACCGCCGATTTCCTGCTCGACCACCTCGACGTGCTCGACGCGCAGGCGGCCGAATTGCGTGCGGAACGCACGCGCCTCGCGCAGGCCGTGGCCGCGCTGCCGGGCGCGACGGTGTTCCCGAGCGCCGGCAATTTCCTGCTGGTGCGCGTGCCGGACGCGGCGGCCGTGTTCGATGCGTTGCTCACCGAGCGGGTGCTGGTCAAAAACGTGAGTAAAATGCATCCGTTGCTGGCCGAATGCGTGCGGCTGACCGTCGGTTCTCCCGACGAAAACGCGCGCCTGCTCGCTGCCTTGAAACTCGCGCTGCCCGGTTGACCCCAGGGCGCGGCGGCGCGCGACGATCAATCCCCATTTACATCAGACTCAATCAAGGAATTGCCATGCGTGTGGCGGAAGTCGTTCGCAATACCAGCGAAACGCAGATCCGTGTGAAGCTCGATCTCGACGGTACGGGCCGGCAGAAGCTGGCCACCGGCGTGCCGTTTCTCGACCATATGCTCGATCAGATCGCGCGACATGGTCTGATCGATCTCGAGGTCGAAGCGCATGGCGATACGCATATCGACGACCACCATACGGTCGAGGACGTCGGCATCACGCTCGGTCAGGCCGTCGCGAAGGCGATCGGCGACAAGAAGGGCATCCGCCGCTACGGCCATTCGTACGTGCCGCTCGACGAGGCGCTGTCGCGCGTCGTGATCGACTTCTCGGGCCGGCCGGGTCTCGAATTCCACGTGCCGTTCACGCGCGCGCGGATCGGCACGTTCGACGTCGACCTGTCGATCGAATTCTTCCGCGGGTTCGTGAACCACGCGGGCGTCACGCTGCACATCGACAACCTGCGCGGGATCAACGCGCACCACCAGCTCGAAACGGTGTTCAAGGCCTTCGGCCGGGCGCTGCGTGCGGCGGTGGAGCTCGACGAGCGCGCGGCGGGGCAGATTCCGTCGACGAAGGGCAGCCTCTAACTTTCGAACGGACAGGACGCCACGGACAACCTCACGGCTTCGGCGCGGCGCGCCGGCTTGCGATGGATCTGCTCAAATCGTTCATTTCTCTGCTCGCGCTGATCAATCCGGTCGGCGCGGTGCCGTTCTTCCTGAGCCTGACGGCGCAGCAGACGGACGACGAGCGGCGCCGCACGATCCGGATCGCGTCGGTGTCGGTGTTCTGCGTGATGACGGTGACGACGCTGCTCGGGCAGCAGATCATCGACTTCTTCGGCATATCGGTCGGCTCGCTGGAGGTGGGCGGCGGGATCATCATGCTGCTGATGGCGATCAGCATGCTGAACGCTCAGGCCGGCAACACCCGCTCGACGCCGGAGGAGCGCCACGAAGCCGAGCAGAAGGACAACATCGCGGTCGTGCCGCTGGCGATTCCGCTGCTGACGGGCCCCGGCTCGATCAGCACGGTGATCATCTATGCGGCGAACTCGCATCACTGGTATGAGCGAGCCGGGCTCGTCGCGATCGGCGCGGCGCTGGCTCTGCTGTGTTTCTTCGCGATGCGGCTTGCCGAGCCGATCGCGAACTGGATCGGCCGCACCGGCATCAACATCGCCACGCGGCTGATGGGTTTGATGCTGTCGGCGCTGGCGGTGGAATTCATCGTCAATGGACTGAGGGCGCTACTGCCTGCACTGAGATGAAAACTTCGATTGCGATTGTGGATTATGGGATGGGCAACCTGCGCTCGGTCGCGCAGGCGCTCAAGAAGGCCGAACCGGCCGCCGACGTGGCGATCGTCGACACGCCGGCCGCGATTCGCGCGGCCGACCGCGTCGTGCTGCCCGGCCAGGGCGCGATGCCCGACTGCATGCGCTGCCTCGGCGAATCGGGGCTGCAGGAAGCGGTGATCGAGGCGTCGCGCACGAAGCCGCTGCTCGGCGTGTGCGTCGGCGAGCAGATGCTGTTCGACTGGAGCGCGGAAGGCGACACGAAGGGCCTGGGCCTGCTGCCCGGCAAGGTCGTGCGTTTCGAGCTCGACGGCCGGCTGCAGGACGACGGCTCGCGCTTCAAGGTGCCGCAAATGGGCTGGAACCGCGTGCGCCAGTCGCAGCCGCACCCGCTGTGGGACGGCGTGCCCGACGACGCGTATTTCTACTTCGTTCACAGCTATTACGTGAGCCCGGACAACCCGGCGCACACGGTCGGCGAAACGGCCTACGGCGCGCCGTTTACGTCAGCGGTCGCGCGGGACAATCTCTTCGCGACCCAATTCCACCCCGAGAAAAGCGCGGAAGTTGGGTTGCGTCTGTATCGCAACTTCGTACACTGGAAGCCGTGAACGTGGTGCGCGAGCCACAGTTGACAGGGCGCAAACGCCTGTCGTGCGGGGCTCGCACGCTTAAGCACCGAAAGAGTTGTACTAAACTAGCGAGACGGCGCGGCACCGGTTTGGCCGGTGCGCGCCGGATTCTTTTCATTTTCCACGACGACACCCGATTGCTATGTTGCTGATTCCGGCCATCGATCTCAAAGACGGTCAGTGTGTGCGCCTCAAACAGGGCGATATGGACCAGGCCACGATTTTCTCCGAGGACCCGGCGGCGATGGCCCGCAAGTGGGTCGATCTCGGCGCCCGGCGGCTGCATCTGGTCGACCTGAACGGCGCATTCGCCGGCAAGCCGAAGAATCTCGAGGCGATCGAAGCGATCCTCGACGAAGTCGGCGACGAAATCCCCGTTCAGCTCGGCGGCGGCATCCGCAGCCTCGAGACGATCGAGAAGTATCTCGACGCGGGCCTGTCCTACGTGATCATCGGCACCGCGGCCGTGAAGGATCCGGGCTTCCTGCAGGACGCGTGCACCGCGTTCGCGGGCAACATCATCGTCGGCCTGGACGCGAAGGACGGCAAGGTCGCGACCGACGGCTGGAGCAAGCTGACGGGCCACGAGGTGATCGATCTCGCGCAGAAGTTCGAGGATTACGGCGTCGAATCGATCGTCTATACGGACATCGGCCGCGACGGGATGCTGCAGGGCATCAACATCGAGGCGACCGTGAAGCTCGCGCAGGCGGTCGGCATTCCGGTGATCGCCAGCGGCGGCCTGTCGAACCTCACGGACATCGAGAGCCTGTGCGAAGTGGAAGAGCACGGCGTCGAAGGCGTGATCTGCGGCCGTGCGATCTACTCCGGCGATCTCGATTTCGCGGCCGCGCAAAAGCGCGCGGACGAACTGAACGGCGAACTCGACAACGCGTAACCGCGGTGTCCCGTTCGCCGGGGCTGCCCGCAGGCGGCCCCGACCGGAAGCCTCGCGCGAGGCTTCCGCAACCGGCCGTTCCACCGCGGCCTATGGCGTACATCATGGCTCTAGCTAAACGCATCATCCCCTGCCTGGACGTGACTGCCGGGCGTGTCGTCAAGGGCGTCAACTTCGTCGAGCTGCGCGATGCCGGCGACCCCGTCGAAATCGCCCGCCGTTACGACGACCAGGGCGCCGACGAACTGACGTTCCTCGACATCACCGCGACTTCCGACCAGCGCGACCTGATCCTGCCGATCATCGAAGCCGTCGCGTCGCAGGTCTTCATTCCGCTGACCGTCGGCGGCGGCGTGCGCGCCGTCGAGGACGTGCGGCGCCTGTTGAACGCCGGCGCGGACAAGGTCAGCATGAATTCGTCGGCGGTCGCGAACCCGCAGCTCGTGCGCGACGCGGCCGACAAATACGGCTCGCAGTGCATCGTCGTCGCGATCGACGCGAAGCGCGTGTCGGCCGACGGCGAGGCGCCGCGCTGGGAAGTCTTCACGCACGGCGGCCGCAAGGGCACGGGCCTGGATGCGATCGAATGGGCGCGCAAGATGGCCGAGCTCGGCGCGGGCGAGATCCTGCTCACGAGCATGGACCGCGACGGCACGAAGTCGGGCTTCGACCTCGCACTCACGCGCGGCGTGTCGGACGCGGTGCCGGTGCCGGTGATCGCATCGGGCGGTGTCGGCTGCCTGCAGGATCTCGCGGACGGCATCAAGGACGGCCGCGCCGACGCGGTGCTGGCCGCCAGCATCTTCCACTACGGCGAGCACACGGTCGGCGAGGCGAAGCGCTTCATGGCCGACCAGGGCATCGCGGTGAGGCTGTGATGAATACGGAAACGAAATCCCTGCCCGCGTGGCTCGACAAGGTCCGCTGGGACGACAACGGCCTCGTGCCGGTGATCGCGCAGGAAGCGTCGACGAACGACGTGCTGATGTTCGCGTGGATGAACCGCGAGGCGCTGGCGAAGACGATCGAGACGCAGCGCGCGGTCTACTATTCGCGCTCGCGCAAGCGCCTGTGGTTCAAGGGCGAGGAGTCGGGCCACGTGCAGCACGTGCACGAGGTGCGGCTCGACTGCGACGAGGACGTCGTGCTGCTGAAGGTCGAGCAGGTGTCGGGCATTGCCTGCCACACCGGCCGGCATTCGTGCTTCTTCCAGAAATTCGAAGGTACGGTGGACAGCGGCGACTGGGTCGCGGTCGATCCGGTGCTCAAAGACCCCGAACACATCTACAAATGACGCAATCGACCGAAGACACGCTGCTGCGCCTTGCTGCCGTGATCGACAGCCGCAAGGGCGGCGACCCCGAACAATCGTACGTATCGCGCCTGTTCCACAAGGGCGACGACGCGGTGCTGAAGAAGATCGGCGAAGAGGCGACCGAAGTCGTGCTGGCCGCGAAGGACGTACGCCAGGGCGGCGCGCCGACGGCGCTGGTCGGCGAGGTAGCCGATTTGTGGTTCCACTGCCTCGTGATGCTGTCGCATTTCGACCTGAGCCCGGCCGACGTGATCGCCGAACTCGAGCGCCGCGAAGGGTTGTCGGGCATCGAGGAAAAGGCGCTGCGCAAGCGCCGCGAGCGCGAGGAAAACGGCGGTTGACGGCTCGCGGCCTGCCGCGCCGGCGACAGTGCGGTAAGCTGTAAGAATTGTCATCCAACGAGGGTAGCATCATGACCGATACGCCGAGCCAGCTTCCGACGCCGTCGGTGCCGGGTGCAGCGGACGCCGAGCGGCTGAACGGTTTGCGCACGTTGACGCACGTGCTGTACGGCCTCTACGCGATTCATTGGCTGACGGGCGGCGTCACCGGTCTCATCGCGATCATCATCAACTACGTGAAGCGCGGCGACGTGGCCGGCACGCCGTACGCCGACCATTTCGAGTGGCAGATCCGCACGTTCTGGCGCGCGCTGATCGCTTACGTGATCGGCTTCGCGCTGATGTTCGTGGGCGTGGGATTCGTCATCATGTTTGTCACGTGGATTTGGACGCTGTACCGTATCATCAAAGGTTGGCTGTACCTGAACGACAACAAGACGCTCGATCCGCAGGCCTGGTTCTGACCGGCGCGCGGGCGTTTCGCAGGAGCAACATGAGTCACGATCCGAATTGCCTGTTCTGCAAGATCGCGGCGGGCGAGATCCCGAGCACGAAGGTGCACGAGGACGACGAATTCGTCGCGTTCCGCGACATCCGCCCCGCGGCCGAGACGCATGTGCTCGTGATTCCGCGCCGGCACGTGCCGACGCTGTCGGCGGCGAGCGAGGCCGACGCGCCGATGCTCGGCCGGCTGATGCTGCTGGTCGCGCGTCTGGCCGACCAGCTCGGTGTCGCGTACACGGGTGGCGAAACCGGTTTTCGCACGGTGATCAACACGGGCCCCGGTGGCGGGCAGGAGGTGTACCACCTGCACGCGCACATTCTGGCCGGCCCGCGCCCGTGGCTGCGGATGGGTTGACGTCGCGGGGCGTTTCCCCGCATCGATAGTCGAAGCCGGCGTGCCGCCGGCGATTTGCGCCGCGACGCGGCGTGGTTGAGGAGAGGTTTCATCATGGGTGGATTGAGCATTTGGCACTGGCTGATCGTGCTGCTGATCGTCGCGCTGGTTTTCGGTACGAAGAAGTTGCGCAACATCGGCAACGACCTCGGCAGCGCCGTGAAGGGTTTCAAGGACGGCATGAAGGACGGCGAGACGCCGGCGGACGCGCAGCAGCTGCCGCGCAACGGCTCGGTCGACGTCAACGCGAAGGAAACGACGCGTTCCGACTCGAACAAGGCGTAACGCCGGCACGCTGACAGGCATTCGCGATGCTGGATCTCGGTCTTTCGAAGATGGCGCTGATCGGCGTCGTCGCGCTCGTGGTGCTCGGCCCCGAGCGCCTGCCGCGCGTCGCGCGTACGGCCGGCGCACTGTTCGGCCGCGCGCAGCGGTACATCAACGACGTGAAGGCCGAGGTCTCGCGCGAAATCGAACTCGACGCGTTGCGGACGATGAAGACCGATTTCGAGACGGCCGCGCGCAATGTCGAGACGACGATTCACGACAACCTGCGCGAGCACGAGAAGGAACTGAACGACACGTGGAACTCCGCGGTCGGCGGCCTTAACGAAGGCTCGGTCGATGCCGGCACGTACGGCTCCGACACGCCCGCGGCGCCGTCGTGGCGCGGCAGCACGGCCGCGCTTGCGCCAAAGCGTCGCAACTGGCGTGTGAAACAGGCGGCGACGCCTGTCTGGTACAAGCGCGCGACGACCCGCCGCACGCACGTGCAGTCGGGCGCCGCGCGTGTCGCGCGCCACCAGCCGGCCAGCCTGCGCCGGCCGACGCGCTTCTTCTGAGCCGAGCGCATGCTCGCTCGTCAATCCTACCGAGGGCCGGTGTGAGCGACCCCCAGCAGAACCCGGGCGACGCCCCGGAAGAAACCTTCATTTCCCATCTCGTCGAGCTTCGCGACCGCATCATTCGCGCGGGGCTGGCCGTGATCGTCGTGTTCCTCGGGCTCGTGTACTGGGCGCCCGACATCTTCCGGCTGCTCGCGCGGCCGCTGATGGAAAACCTGCCCAAGGGCGGCAGGATGATCGTGACCGACGTCACCGGCTCGTTCTTCGTGCCGATGAAGGTCACGATGCTCGTCGCGCTCGTGATCGCGCTGCCGATCGTGCTGTACCAGATCTGGGCGTTCGTCGCGCCGGGGCTGTACCAGCACGAGAAGAAGCTCGTCGCGCCGCTCGTCGGCAGCAGCTATGTCCTGTTCCTGTGCGGGATGGCGTTCGCGTACTTCCTCGTGTTCCCGACGATCTTCCGCGTGATGGCGCACTACAACGCGCCGCTCGGCGCGGAGATGTCGACCGATATCGACAACTACCTGAGCTTCGTGCTCGGGATGTTCATCGCGTTCGGCGTCACGTTCGAGGTGCCGATCGTCGTCGTGCTGCTCGTCCGGATGGGCGTGCTGACGTTGAAGAAGCTGAAGGAGATGCGGCCGTACGTGATCGTCGGCGCGTTCGTCGTCGCGGCGGTCGTCACGCCGCCGGACGTGTTCTCGCAGCTGATGCTCGCGTTGCCGCTCGTCGTGCTGTTCGAGATCGGGCTGCTGGCCGCGCGATTCTTCGTACCGAAGCCGACGGAAGAACCCGAGGCGGAGAACGGCGCCGCGAGTTGATGCGGGACCGGTGCCGGCGGCCGGCATGGTCGCGGTCGTCGATGCGGCCCCTCGACAGCGTTGAAGCCGGGCGGGCCGACCGGATGGCGCAGATCGCGAGGGCGCCCGCAGCTTCTTCGCCGTGAAGAAGGCATGCCGGGGCAACGCCGCCGGACCAAAGCAACAGGGCAGCCGATCAGGCTGCCCTTTTTTGTTTCCGTCCTTGGCCGGCAAGCGGCGCCGGTACGCCGCCCGCCGGAGGTCATTCGCTGTCGCTGTCCTGTTCGTCGAGCGCCTGCTTCGGCGGCGGCGGGCGCTTGCCGATCACGACCTTCACGTCGAACTCCTTGCCCTTGCGCACGACGTGCACTTTGGTCGGCGTGCCCGGCTTGATCTGCGCGACGGTGTTCAGCAGCTTCGTCGTGTCGGTGATGTCGTCGCCGTTCACGCTCACGAGGATGTCGCCCGGCTTGATGCCGGCCTTGTCGGCCGGCCCGCCCTGCAGCACGCCCGCGACGATCGCGCCCGACTTCTGCTGGAGCCCGAACGATTCGGCGATTTCCGGCGTGACGTCCTGCGGCTCGACGCCGATCCAGCCGCGCGTGACCGAGCCCGTCGTGATGATGCTTTCGAGCACGGTGCGCGCGGTCGACACGGGGATCGCGAAGCCGATGCCGAGCGAGCCGCCCGAGCGCGAGTAGATCGCCGTGTTGATGCCGAGCAGGTTGCCGTTGACGTCGACCAGCGCGCCGCCCGAGTTGCCCGGGTTGATCGGCGCGTCGGTCTGGATGAAGTTCTCGAACGTGTTGATGCCGAGGTGATTGCGGCCGAGCGCGCTGATGATCCCCATCGTGACCGTCTGGCCGACGCCGAACGGGTTGCCGATCGCGAGCACGACGTCGCCGACCCGCGACTGGTCGGAACGGCCGAGCGTGATCGTCGGCAGGTTCGTCATGTTGATCTTCAGCACGGCGAGGTCGGTTTCCGGGTCGCTGCCGATCACCTTCGCGGTGCCCGTGCGGCCGTCGGCGAGCGCGACTTCGATCTGGTCGGCGCCGTCCACGACGTGCTGGTTCGTTAGAATGTAACCTTCAGGGCTCACGATAACGCCCGAGCCCAGGTTGGCGGCCGGCTCGTCGTGCTGCTTGCGCGCATTGCGGTCGCCGAAGAAGTAGCGGAACAGCGGATCCTTCGCGCGCGGATCGGGCGGCAGCGAGCCGTCCTTGCTGGAGAAGACGTTGACGACGGCGGGCATCGCCTTTTGCGCGGCCTCGGCGTACGACGTGGTCGCGGGGGCGCCGCCGATGCCCGGTGCGACTTCGCGCAGCGCGACGATCGGCGTGGCGAGCTGCTTGCCGAGCTGTCCTTGCCGTTGCAGCCATTGCGGCTTGAGCGTCACGACGATGAACATCAGCGCGAGCAGTACGGTCACCGCCTGCGCGAAGAACAGCCAGAAGCGTCTAAGCATCTGAAAGGATTAGAGGTTTATATGGATCGGATCGAACTTGAATTGTACTTGAACAATACCCTTGAAATCGCGCGCTTCAAGGACTATTGCCCGAACGGCCTCCAGGTCGAGGGGCGCCGCAAGATCGAGAAGATCGCTACCGGCGTGACGGCGTCG
Organism: Burkholderia sp. SCN-KJ; assembly: GCF_024656005.1. NCBI lineage: Bacteria > Pseudomonadati > Pseudomonadota > Betaproteobacteria > Burkholderiales > Burkholderiaceae > Burkholderia > Burkholderia sp. SCN-KJ. Next base: position 6,988 of record NZ_JANKOG010000030.1, on the reverse strand, counting down.
GTCGCGTTCCTCGAAGCCGCGCTCGAATGGGGCGCGGATGCGGTGCTCGTCCATCACGGCTATTTCTGGCGCAACGAGGCGCCGCAGATCACCGGCCGCAAGTACCAGCGGCTGAAGCTGCTGCTCGCGAACGACCTGAACCTGTTCGCATTCCACCTGCCGCTCGACGCGCACCCCGAGTTCGGCAACAACGCGCAGCTCGGCGAGAAGCTCGGGCTGCTCGGCGAGCAGCGTTTCGGCGACGGCGACCTCGGCTGGATGGCCACGCTGCCGATGCCCGTCTCGCTCGAGCACTTCGTCGCGAAGGTCGAGCGCACGCTCGGCCGCACGCCGCTCGTGCTCGGCGATCCGGAGATGCAGTTGCGCCGCATCGCATGGTGTACGGGCGCCGCGCAAAGCTATTTCGACGCGGCGATCGACGCGGGCGCCGACGTGTTCCTGACGGGCGAGGTGTCGGAATCCGTCACGCACGCGTCGGCCGAGAGCGGCGTCGCGTTCGTTGCGGCAGGGCACCACGCGACCGAACGCTACGGAATCCAGGCGCTCGGCGCCCACTTGTCCGAAGAATTCGATCTCGAACACCTTTTTATCGATATTCATAATCCGGTCTGAACCCCGGATTTGCGGCGGTGCATCGAAATTCCGCAATGTAGCGCATGCTTAAAAGTGAAATGATTTAATCGCTCCGATAGTGGGGGAAAACCCTTAACTATCAATTACTTCGAAGGGATTTTCGTCTCCGGGCCTTGTAAATGGCGACTCCATTCGCGCAAACTAGCGGCGGAATGAAAAGTCGTGACGGAAAATCCAACTCAGAAGTGGGGCGTGTGATGCGAGACAAGGAAGAGAAACGCGTCGACAGCGGCCGCCGTACCTGGCTGATTGCGACATCCGTAGCAGGTGGCGTGGGAGGCGTAGCCACCGTCATACCTTTCGCGGCGTCGCTTGCGCCGTCCGCGAAAGCGAAAGCGGCCGGAGCCCCGGTCGAGGTCGACATCAGCAGCCTGAAGCCCGGCGAGATGGTCACGGTGCCGTGGCGCGGCAAACCCGTCTGGATCCTGAATCGCACCGATTCGATGCTGGCCGACGTCGTCAAGGCCGACAAGGAAGTGGCCGATCCGACCTCGAAATCCCCGTATTCGATGCCGTTGCCCGCGTATTGCGCGAACGAATATCGCGCGCGGGCCGATCGCAAGAACATTCTCGTCGTGATGGCCGTGTGTACGCACCTCGGCTGCACGCCTAGCCAACGCTTCACGCCGGGTCCGCAGCCGAACCTGCCGGACGACTGGCCGGGCGGCTTCCTGTGCCCGTGCCACGGTTCGACCTACGACCTCGCCGGCCGCGTGTTCAAGAACAAGCCGGCGCCCCAGAATCTCGACATCCCGCCCTACATGTTCACGTCGGCGACGACCCTCGTGATCGGCAAGGACGAGAAAGGAGAAGCGTGATGGCCGACAACAAGGAAGTCTCCACGACAGGTCTCACCGGCTGGGTCGACCAGCGCTTCCCGCTCACGTCCACCTGGAAGAAGCACGTTTCCGAGTACTACGCGCCGAAGAACTTCAACTTCTGGTACTTCTTCGGCTCACTCGCGCTGCTGGTGCTCGTCAACCAGATCGTCACGGGCATCTTCCTGACGATGAACTACAAGCCCGATTCGACGCTCGCGTTCGCATCGGTCGAGTACATCATGCGCGAGGTGCCGTGGGGCTGGCTGATCCGCTACATGCACTCGACCGGTGCGTCGATGTTCTTCGTCGTCGTGTACCTGCACATGTTCCGCGGGCTGATGTACGGGTCGTACCGCAAGCCGCGCGAACTCGTGTGGATCTTCGGCTGCGCGATATTCCTGTGCCTGATGGCCGAGGCGTTCTTCGGCTACCTGCTGCCGTGGGGCCAGATGTCGTTCTGGGGCGCGCAGGTGATCGTGAACCTGTTCTCGGCGATCCCGTTCGTCGGCCCGGACCTGTCGTTGTGGATCCGCGGCGACTACGTGGTGTCCGACGTCACGCTGAACCGCTTCTTCGCGTTCCACGTGATCGCGATTCCGCTCGTGCTGGTCGGCCTCGTGATCGCGCACCTCGTCGCGCTGCACGAAGTGGGGTCGAACAACCCCGACGGCATCGAGATCAAGGCGAAGAAGGACGCGGACGGCATTCCGCTCGACGGCATCCCGTTCCACCCGTACTACTCGGTGCACGATTTCTTCGGCGTCTGCGTGTTCCTGATGGTGTTCGCGCTGATCGTGTTCTTCTCGCCGGAGATGGGCGGCTACTTCCTCGAGTCGAACAACTTCGTCCCGGCGAATCCGCTGCAGACGCCGCCGGAAATCGCGCCGGTGTGGTACTTCACCGCGTTCTACGCGATGCTGCGCGCGACCACCGATCCGTTCAAGATCGTGCTGATGATCGTGATCGCGCTGCTCGGCGTGCTCGCGCTGATCCGCGCGCGCGGCAAGTGGAAGGTCGGGCTGCCGGTGCTGGCCGCGGCGATCGTCGTGTTCATGTTCCTGACCGAATCGAAGTTCTGGGGCGTCGTCGTGATGGGCTCGGCGGTGATCACGCTGTTCTTCCTGCCGTGGCTCGACCGCAGCCCGGTCAAGTCGATCCGCTACCGGCCGCTGTTCCACAAGGTGTTCCTCGGGATCTTCGTCGCGGCGTTCCTGATCCTCGCGTTCCTCGGCACGCGGCCGCCGTCGCCGGTCTCGACGCTGATCGCGCAGGGCTGTGCGCTGATCTACTTCGCGTTCTTCCTCGGCATGCCCGTCTGGACGCCGCTTGGCACGTTCAAGCAGCCGCCGGAACGGGTGCGCTTCAAGCCCCATTAACGTGAGCGAGGAGAGAACGACATGAAGAAACTGCTTTCGACGCTCGCGCTGATCGGGGCGACGGCCGTCGCGCTGCTGGCGGCGCCGGCCGTGCGCGCGGAGGGTAATTTTCCGCTCGACCGGGCGCCCGATAACACGGAAAATCTCGTTTCGCTTCAGCACGGCGCGCAATTGTTTGTAAACTATTGCCTGAACTGCCACAGCGCGAACCTGATGCGCTACAACCGTCTGACGGATCTGGGCATATCCCAGAAGGAGATCGAAACGAATCTCCTGTTCACGACCGACAAGGTCGGGAACACGATGTCCGTCGCGATGCGGCCCGAAGATGCGAAGAACTGGCTCGGCACGACGCCGCCCGACCTGTCGGTCGAGGAGCGGGCGCGCGGTCGCGACTGGCTGTACACGTATCTGCGGAGTTTCTACCGCGACGATACGCGGCCGAGCGGCTGGAACAACGCGGTGTTCGAGAACGTCGGCATGCCCCATGTATTGTGGCAACTGCAGGGGCAGCGCACTGCCAAATTCGAAGACAAGACGGACGAGGAGACGGGCGAGAAGGTCCACACGCTCGTCGGCTTCCAGCAGGTCACGCCGGGGACGTTGTCGCCGCCGGACTATGATGCTGCGGTGGCCGACCTGGTGGCCTATATGACATGGATGTCCGAGCCGGCCCAGCAGACCCGCAAACGCCTCGGCGTGTGGGTGCTGGTCTTTCTCGGTGTCCTGACTTTCCTGGCCTGGCGGCTCAATGCCGCGTACTGGAAAGATATCAAGTAAACACGCCTGACCGGCGTGGGGCCGGCGCAAGGCGGAACCCGTGAAAGGGGTTGCGCTGCGTGCCGGCCCTCGGCTTTTTTGAGGAAACGCAAATATGATGGTTCTGTATTCCGGCACAACTTGCCCGTTCTCCCAGCGTTGCCGGCTGGTGCTGTTCGAGAAGGGGATGGATTTCGAGATCCGTGACGTCGACCTGTTCAACAAGCCGGAAGACATCTCGGTGATGAACCCGTACGGTCAGGTGCCGATTCTGGTCGAGCGCGACCTGATCCTGTACGAATCGAACATCATCAACGAATACATCGACGAGCGCTTCCCGCACCCGCAGCTGATGCCGGCCGACCCGGTGCAGCGCGCCCGTGCACGCCTGTTCCTGCTCAACTTCGAGAAGGAGCTGTTCGTTCACGTCAGCACGCTCGAGAACGAGAAGGGCAAGGCAGCGGAGAAGAACCACGAGAAGGCACGCCTCGCGATCCGCGATCGCCTGACGCAGCTCGCGCCGATCTTCGTGAAGAACAAGTACATGCTCGGCGAGGAGTTCTCGATGCTCGACGTCGCGATCGCGCCGCTGCTGTGGCGTCTGGATCACTACGGCATCGAACTGTCGAAGAACGCCGCGCCGCTGATGAAGTATGCCGAGCGGATCTTCAGCCGTCCGGCCTATATCGAAGCACTGACGCCGTCCGAAAAGGTCATGCGTCGCTGATGATGCAATGAGGGCAAGACGGAGCGGGCGGCGCGGCGTGCCGCGTGCCCGCTCCGGGTTCGAGGATTGTGATGCAAGAGATTTCAACGAAGCCTTATCTGCTGCGCGCGCTGTACGAGTGGTGCACCGATAACGGTTACACGCCGCATATCGCGGTGAGGGTCGACAACTCGACGCGCGTGCCGCGTCAGTTCGTGCGTGACGGCGAGATCGTGCTCAACATCAGCTTCGAGGCGACGAGCCAGCTGCAGATGGGTAACGAGTGGATCGAGTTCACCGCCCGGTTCTCCGGGAAGGCGCACAAGATCGAGATTCCGGTGGCCAACGTGCTCGCGATCTACGCGCGCGAGAACGGCCAGGGGATGGCGTTCCAGGTCGATGCGGTGGCGGGCGAGGGCGCGGATTCGGGCGCGTTCGAGGACGATGCCGAGCAGACCGATGAGGTGCGGCGCGACGAGTCGCCAGTCGTGCTGGCGCCGGTTGCCGATCAAGGTGCGAACGAAGAACCGTCCGAAGGCGCCGACGAACCGCCGAAAACCGACGGGGATGGCTCGAAAGGCGGCAGCAGACCTCGCCTCAAGATCGTGAAATGAGGTAGAATCTCGCGTTTACGCCGGCTTAGCTCATCTGGTAGAGCAGTTGATTTGTAATCATCAGGTGGCGGGTTCGAGTCCTGCAGCCGGCACCAATGCTGAAGCGGGTCCCAGAGATGGGGCCCGCTTTTTTTGTTCTACAACAAGGCGGCTGTTCTACAAAACTTGCCGGCACGGCCCTCTTCTAGCCAACGCTAGGACGCCGGTTAAAGCAAGTCCGCCGCGTCGCGTATGCGCTGAGCTGTCGAGGGGAGACCGCTACGCTCCAAGGCTTGGGCAAAGTCTTCAACGGTCGATTCTGGTTTCCGCCGACGCGACCGCATCTGCTTAAATGCGGTCATGGCCCCGAGTGAATCTAGGTCCCACTGGTTAATGATGAACCTATCGGGGTCGACAATTTCTATTCCATATTCGGAGGCGATTGTATCCGGGAAATCGCGGCGGTTTGACGTCACGATGCAGTCTGCATGACCTGCAATGGCGGCAGCGAGAACGTGCCGATCGTCAGGATCGGGCAGGGCAAAACTCCCGATAAGTGGCGTCCAAGCCGCCTCGGATACCTCCCAGTCAGGAATCGCCTCGCGCATGCTATCCCGACGGGTGAGTAGCCGCCCTTGAAGGTCGGGCCGTTGTTCCTCTAACGATCTAATCCACTCAGTCTCTATCAACTGGGTCCACTTTGCCGCGAAAAAGCCAGCGGTTGCGAGGCTCAAGAGAGCGTCGGTAGTTACTAGAGGAAACAGGACGCATGCGTCCAATAGCGCCGTGTAGCGCGCATAGCCTGCCATCTCAGTAATCGAGACCCAAATCGCGAGCGTTATCGGCCATGCGCTCCAACGCAGCCATTTGCTTGCCTCGCATATCTTTCCGATAAGCAAGGAGGTCATCGAATGCGATTCGACGATGTGTTCCCACCATCCGATGGCCTAACCTTCCGGCTTCAATTTCCTTTATGACGAACGGTCGTGACACGTTAAGGAAGTGCGCTGCCTCAACAGTCGTGAACTCCCGGTTTGCCGGACTCAAGAGAATCGACCGACCCTCACTCATTGCCCCTAGCAACTGACCAATCAACTTCAAAGCTGCGGGCGGGACGTCAACAGACGGGTGATCACCCTTGTCAGTTGTAAGCGTGATTGCGGCTGCACGAGAATGATCGAGCGCCTCCATGATGCATCGCTGTGCTACGCGCGCCATTTCTACTTCACGCTCCGTCATCGGTGGAGGCGTCACCTCGCGGAATCGATCTACGGTTCGCATGTCATTTCTTCCCTAAAAAAACAAACTGTGCCATCAGCTAAGCTGGCTTACGTGTAAGCCAGCTTAGCTGATGGTGGGTTTAAATGCAATAAGTGAAACCTGTGCAATAAATGATAGGCGGGAAAGAGCACGGGCCGGGACAAATTGCACTATCGTGGTGCATTTTTGCGCCCCACGGGAAGCAGATTGCCCGAGGGGAGTCTGGGGGATGGAAAGTAGCTGCGTCACGACATTCCCCCCTGCGTGCCTGCCCCTCGCGTACTCGGTCGGTACGCTGTAGCGATTGCGTTGGAAGTGGATCAGGCTAGTTGCTGACACTCGCACCGGCTGCTCGATGTAGCCGTCGAAGGACTTCGGGTTTTGCATCAACCGCGGCTGTTCGTCTTGCAGCGGCTCTGCCACGGTCAACTCAGGCCACTGAGGATGCCTCAGTTCGTGCCATGCCTGACGGCAGCGCTCCGCTAGCCATATATTAAGGACATCGAGCGACTCCCAACGCATCCGGATCGCCTCATGCCAGATCTGGCGACGCCGATCCTGAACGTTTTTCTCGACGACTCCTTTCTCCCAACCAGCGGCCCGGTTGCAGAATTCGGGCTCGAACAGGTAGTGATTGCATGGAAGCGAGCGTTGATAGCCCGCTCCTTGCCGGGGCCAACTTTGTCGACCGCAGTTTTCATGTTGTCGTAAATGCCGCGACGCGGCACCCCGCCGAACGCGGCGAAGGCGCGGGCGTGGGCATCGAATAACATTTCGTGACTTTGGGTGTGGTACCCAACCAGCCAGAATGCCCGGCTTGCAGCGAGCTTTACATGAGCG